>VGRF01000011.1 GCA_016875395.1 Deltaproteobacteria bacterium
AAGCCTGGGCGCAGGCAGCGCACTACGCCGTACAGACGCGACGCCCCTGTGAGCTCGCTTCGACGGACCGTTTCATCTGTGCGGTGACCGTGACGGACGACTTCGGCAGCGCGCTGGGGTACGTCGCGACCGACACGTTCATCATCACGGTCGAGGGTGAGCGCGCGTCGAACGTCGAGTTCGAGGGGAACGATCCGCCCGTGTTCGAGGAGCTGTTCGCGTGGATCGCGCAGCAGCGCCCGGAAGTTCTCGCCGGCCCGTGCCACGAGATGTTCGCCGGCGGCACGACTCCGGCCGAGTGTTCTCGTGCTGTCGCGGAGGCGGCGCGAGCTTTTGCGAGCCTCCGCAAGTAGCGCGGCGCGCAGGAACCACACGCGAGAATTCTCCGTGCTACGAACGCGCGCGGCGTGATCCGCTACGCCGCACACGATCCATCGCGAAGCGCACAGGAGTGAGAGATGACGACCCGCGACGAGCGCTACGACGTGATCGTCATCGGCGCCGGTGTGAGCGGCCTATACGCGCTCCACCACTTCCGCGAGATGGGCCTCTCGGTGCGCGTGTACGACGCCGCGAGCGATGTCGGCGGGACCTGGTGGTACAACCGCTACCCCGGCGCGCGCGTCGATGGCCCGGGCAGCCCCTTCTACTGTTACACGTTCTCCGCAGAGCTCATGCAGGCGTGGGACTGGCAGGAGACTCAGTCCGAGTGGTCCGAGGTGCTTGGGTACGTGCGATTCGTCGCCGACAAGCTCGACCTCCGCCGCGACATCCAGTTCGAGACGTGGGTGCGCAGTGCTCGCTACCACGAAGCGGCGCAGCGCTGGAGCATCGAGACCGATCGCGGCGAGCGCGCCTCCGCGCGCTTCCTGATCTGCGCGGTCGGCGCGCTCTCGACGGCGAACGTGCCGAACATCCCCGGCATCCACGACTTCGCGGGCGAGCGCTACCACACCGGCCGCTGGCCGCACGAGCCGGTCTCGTTCGCGGGCAAACGCGTCGCGGTGCTCGGTACGGGCTCGTCGGGGATTCAGTCGATCCCGGAGATCGCGAAGACTGCGGCGCACGTGACGGTGCTGCAGCGCACGCCGCAGTACTCGGCCCCGGCCGGGAACCGCCCCCTAACACCTGAGGAGCGGGCAACGGCGCGCGCCGACTTCGCGAAGTTCCGCGCGAAAATGATCGCGAACCCCGGCGGCTTCCCGTTCGATCCGAATCCGCGCGTCTCGCTCGACCACGACCGCGAGCAGCGCCGCGCCGTGTACGAAGAGCTTTGGCAGCGCGGCAGCTTCCGCTTCTTCACCGATGGCTACGGCGACGTCGCGACCAGCGAGCAAGCCAACGCCATCTTGTCCGACTTCATCCGCGACAAGATCCGGGAGATCGTGCACGACCCCGAGATCGCGCGGAAGCTGCTGCCCGACTTCTACGTGATGACGAAGCGGCCGATTCTCGACGACGGTTACTTCGAGTGCTTCAACCGCAGCAACGTCACGCTCGTCGACCTGCGCGAGGACCCGATCGAGCGCTTCACCAAGAACAGCGTGGTGACGCGCTCGGGTGAGCATCCGATCGACATGCTCGTGCTCGCGACCGGCTTCGACGCGATCAGCGGCACGATGCTGAAGCTCGACCCGATCGGGCGCGGCGGCGTGCACCTGAAGGAGCGCTGGCACGATCGCTTCCACAACTACGTCGGCATGACGGTCGCCGGTTTCCCGAACCTGTTCATGATTCACGGTCCGGGCTCGCCCGGCGTTCTCTACAACATGCCGCTCGGCGCCGAGCGCCAGATCGGCTGGATCGGGGAGCTGCTGCGCCACCTCGAGAAGACCGGCGCCGGTGCCGTGGAGCCGACGCCAGAGAGCGAGACTGCCTGGTCCGCCGAAGTCGCCGGCATCGCGAACATGACGCTCTTCCCGCGCACGAACTCGTGGTGGACGGGCGCGAACATCGAGGGCAAGCCCCGCTACTTCTCCGCCTACCTCGGCGGCTCGATTTATTATGCGCGCATCGCCGACGTGGCGGCGAAGGGCTACGCGGGCTTCACGTGCGAGCCGGCGCACACGTGAGCCTCGCGCGATGCGCCCCGCGGACGCGCCCGGTGAGCGCACCCACCACGCGCGATTGCGTCTCACGTAGGAACTGAGCGCCGGCGCGACCGAGGCTCTCTTCTGCAAGTTGCCGCCGCGCGACTGAGTCGCCGCGCGCGCGGGCTACGGTGCGCCGCCGCACCTGGAGAGCAGGCGATGGCGATTCGCGTGATCCAGTGGACGACGGGCCACGTCGGCCGCGAAGCGGTGAAAGCGATCCTCGCGCACCCGGAGCTCGAGCTGGTCGGCGCCTACGCGTGGAGCCCCGAGAAGGACGGCCGCGACATCGGCGAGCTGTGCGGGATCGGCCGCCTCGGGATCACCGCAACACGCGACGTCGACGCGCTGATCGCACGCGGCGCGGACTGCGTGTGTTACACGCCGAACCATCCCGAGCTCGACGAGATCTGCCGGCTGCTCGCCGCGGGGCTCGACGTCGTGGCGAGCAATCTCACGAACTGCCGCTCGTGGGGCGACGGCGCGCGGGCGCGCGTCGAACAGGCCGCGCGCGCCGGAGGCGCGACGCTGTTCGGCTCCGGGATCTTCCCCGGCTTCGCCAACTACATCGCCGCGCAGATGGCGAGCGTTAGCCACGGCTTCCGCCGCATCCGCTTCCTCGAGTCCGTCGACGTCTCGACTTATCAGGCGATCGCGAACTACGCGAACCTCGGCTGGGGCCAGCCGCCGGCGCCGCAGTGGCTCGAAGCGAGCCGCCGCGTGCTCGGCTTCTACGGCGAGTGCCTCGACGTGATGGCGCAGATGCTCGGCGTGCCCGTCGCCGAGTCGAGCTTCTCGTGCGAGTGGGCGCTCACGCCCGCCGATCGCGAGATCTACGGCTTCCGCATGCCCGCCGGCACGATCGCGGGTCAAAAATCCAGGTGGACCGCGCGCGTCGCGGGCGAAGCGGATCCCGTGATCGAGCTCGACGTGTGCTGGATCGCGGGCCGTGGCCTCGAGCCCGAATGGCCGATTCAGCACGGCTACACGATGCAGGTCGAGGGCAATCCGAACGTGCAGACGCGCGTCACGTTCTCGCCGGCGAAACGCAACGCGGGGCTGAAGGACTGGGTCGACATGTCGAACACCGTGACCGCGATGCCGGTGGTCGCCGCGATCCCCACCGTGTTCGCGGCGCCGCCCGGCATCCGCACGTACGCCGACCTCCCGCTGATCACGACGCGCTGGTCGCCGGGGCCGCGCGCGTGAGCGCGGCAGCGATCGCCGCAGGCGCGAACTCTGAGCCCGCTCGCCGCCTGGAGTGATTAGGGACGGCGAGGCAGCGCGAGCTCCTCCGGCGTGAGCGCGAGGAACTTGCGCCACACCGCGTCCATGCGCGGCTCCCACTTCGCGAGCATCGGCGAGCGCGCCTCGGCTTCGGGCAGGCCGAGGTCGTGGCGCAGGTAGTGGTACATGAATGCCGAGACGCGCAGGTTCATCGCGCAGTGCACCCACACCGGGCGATCCTCGAGCGCGCGCATCACGCCCACGAACGTGCGCAGCTCCCCTACGCGCGGCGCGTCGAACAGCACGGGCAGGTGGAAATAGGACATGCGCAGGCGCGTCACGTGGCCGGCCTCGTCCGCGAGCGCGTTGTCCGAGGTCGGCAGCGCGAGGTTGATCACGGCCTGATAACCCGCGCCCGCGATCTCCTTCAGCTGTGCGGGGGTGGGCTGGCCCGACGTGCCGACGCGCGGCGTGAGCTGCACGTAGTTGAGGATGTCGGCGAGCGGCATCGCTTCTCCCTTGCGGCGCGCAGCGAGGCTTAGCAGCCTGCGCGATCGCGGAGGTGAGATGAAGCTCGAGCATCAGTTCACGGTGAAGGCGAGCGTCGACGAGACGTGGCGCGTGCTGACCGACCTCGAACGCCTGGCGCCGCACATGCCGGGCGCGGAGCTCACGGGGCGCGAGGGCGAGGCCTACAAGGGCCGCGTGAAGGTGAAGCTCGGGCCCGTGCTCGCGCAGTACGAGGGCAAGGCGAGCTTCATCGAGAAGGACGACGCGGCCAAGCGGGGTGTGCTGCGCGCCGAAGGGCGCGAGACGAAGGGGCAGGGCAACGCCAAGGCCACGGTGACGGCGGCGCTCGCGGAGACGCCCGAGGGCACGCGGGTCACGGTGGAGACCGATCTCGCGATCGTCGGCCGGCTCGCGCAGATGGGCCGCGGCCTGATCGCCGAGGTGAGCGGGAAGCTGTTAGGGGAATTCGTCGCCAATCTCGAGCGCGAGCTGGCGGCGCGCGCGACGCCACTCACCGGAGTCGCGGCGACCGAGCTCGCGCCTGCGGCGGCGGATGTCCCGGCTCCCGCGCCGGCTCCGCGCGAGGCCGCGCCGGTCGACCTGCTCGCGACCGCGGGCGTGCCCGTGATGAAGCGCGTGCTGCCGCTCGCGATCGTCGCGGCGCTGCTCGTCACCGCGCTGCTCTGGCTGCTGTAAGAGGCGGCTTCGCGATGCGCGACGAGGCCGAGCTGCTCGCGCGCATCGAGGCGAACGTCGCGCGCGATCCGCGCGACGTCGCGCTGCGCACGGGCGACCTCGTGCGCGTGTTCGGCGAGCGCGCGCGCGGCATCTCCCCCGAGTCGCTGCGCGCCTCCGCGGTGCTCGTGCCGATCGTGCTGCGCGCGGGCGGCGCCACGCTGCTGCTCACGCGCCGTGCGAGCGGCGTGCCCGTGCGCGGCGGCGACATCGTGTTCCCCGGCGGCGGCGTGCGAGGCGAAGAGTCCCTCGTCGAGACCGCGCTGCCCGAAGCGGAGGAAGAAGTGGGCGTGCCCGCGGGCCGCACGCGCGCACTCGGCTTTCTCGATGCACACCCCACGCTGATCGGCTTCTGGATCCAGCCCGTCGTCGCGCTCGTGCCGGGCGACTTCACGCCGCGTCCGAATCCGCGCGAGGTCGACGCCTTCTACGAGCTGCCGCTCGCGAGCGCGCTGGATCTCTCGCGCCATCGCCGCGTGCGGGTGACGTTCGACGGCGGCGAGCACGAGGTACAGAACTTCGAGCACGACGGCGTCGCGCTCTGGGGCGTCAGCGCGGCGATCGTGCACGACCTCGCGGAGCGCGCGGGGAGCGCCTGACAACTCCGCGCTTCAGCTCCGACCGCTCTGGGCGTCGGCGCGCGCCGTGAGCTCGCGCCAGAATCCCCCCGCTCCCCACTGCGCAGCGGTTCCGCCGAGCTGCTCCGCCCAGAAGCGGTCGTTGCCGAGCTCCCCGCGCCAGGCGAGCAGGCGCTGCGTGAAGAGGCGCAGGTCTTGCTCGCGCGTGAAGCCGATCGCGCCGTGCACCTGATGCGCGCCCGCGGCGCACAGGTCGGCCGCGAGATTCGCGCGCAGCTTCGCGCACGCGATCTCGAAGCCCGCCTCGCCGCAGTCGGCGGCGCGGCTCGCCGCGGTGACGGCGCAGTCCGCCGCGATTCCCTCGCTGCCCATGCACGCGAGCAGCTGCTGCACGGCTTGGAACTGCCCGATCGGCTTGCCGAACTGCACGCGCGTCTGCGCGTGTGCGATCGAGCGCGAGATCGTCGCCGCGAGCGCGCCGGCCATCTGGCCCGCGCGCAGCAGCGCCGCCTGTGCAAAGAGCGCCGCGCCTGCGCCAGCCGCGGCAGGTGCAGACGCCGCCCGGGCGTTCTCGAAGCGCAGCGTGGCGCGCGGCTCCGCCGCGAGGTTCGCGCTCGGCTCGCAGTGCGCGGCGTGCGCGGGCGCGAGCAGCGCGACGCGCGGCGCTGCGGCGTCCCCTAACAACGCGACCACGCCTGTCGCTTCTGCGCCCCACCGCACGCGCGCGAGCGTGCCGCGGAAGAGCCCGCGCTCGGCATCGAGCTGCGCGCCGGGCGCGGCCTCGAGCGCGAGTGTGAGCGCGCCCGCGGGCCGCTCGATGCCGGCAGCCGCGAGCGCCTGCTGCGCGAGCAGTGTCTCCGCGAGTGGGATCGCAGCCGCGTGGCGCCCCACCTCGCGCGCGACGACGAGCGCGTCCTCGAAGCCTCCCCCGGCGCCGCCCTCGGCGTCGGGCACGAGCAGCGCAGGAATCCCGAGCTCCTCGACCTGCGCCCACAGCGGCGCGTCGAAGCCGGGCCGCTCCGTTTGCGACGCGAGGCGCGCGGCGGCTTCGGCGAACAGCCGGCCCACGGTCTCGGCAAGCATCTCGCGCTCACTCATGCTCGACCCCGCTACCGCGTTGAACTTCGCTCGGCTGCGCCTCGCTGCGCGCTTCGCTTGCGCGTTGAACTTCGCTCGGCTGCGCCTCGCTGCGCGCTCCGCTTGCGTGTTGAACTTCGCTCGGCTGCGCCTCGCTGCCCGCTTCGCTTGCGTGTTGAACTTCGCTCGGCTCTGCCTGGCTTGCGCTCATCGCAGCCCCAGTCCGCGCGCGATGATTCCGCGCAGGATCTCGCGCGTGCCGCCGCGCAGCGAGAACGAGGGCGCGACCTGCAGCAGGTACGCGAGCACGCGGGCGAGATCGCTCGCGCTCGCGAGCTCCTCGTCGAGCGCGGCCTGCACGAGCCTCGGCAGCTCCTGCTCCAGGGCGTTGCCGAGATCCTTCACGACCGCCGCTTCGAGCATCGGGTCGCGACCGGCGGCGAGCTGGCCGGCGACCGAGAGCGACATCTGCCGCAGCGTCCAGAGCTGCGCGGTGGTGCGGCCGAGCAGCGCGCGCACCGCCTCGCTCGGCTGCGGCCCCGCAGCCCGTAACAACTCGACGAACAGCGCGAAGCTCGATAGGTATCGCTCGGGCCCGCTGCGCTCGAGCGAGAGCTCGCCCGTGACCTGCTTCCAGCCCGCGCCCTCGGGGCCGAGCAGCGCGCCGTCGGGCAAGAAGGCGTCGTCGAAGAACACCTCGGCGAAGTGAGCGTCGCCCACGAGATCGACGATCGGGCGCACGCGCACACCTGGCGTGCTCATCTCGATCAAGAACTGCGAGAGACCGGCGTGTTTCTCCGCCTCGGGCCGCGTGCGCACGAGCGCGATCATCAGCTGACAGTCGTTCGCGTGCGTGGTCCAGATCTTCTGGCCGCGAATGCGCCAACCGCCGTCGACCTTGGTGGCGCGGGTTCGCACGGAAGCGAGGTCGCTGCCCGAGCCGGGCTCGCTCATGCCGATGCAGGTGTAGATCTCGCCGCGGCCCATGCCGGGCAGCCACTTCTGCGCCTGCGCCTCGTTGCCGTAACGCAGAATCGCCATGCCCGATTGGCGGTCCGCGATCCAGTGCGCCGCGACTGGCGCGCCCGCTGCGAGCAGCTCCTCGAGCACGACGTAGCGCTCGAGCGGACTGCGCTCGTGCCCGCCGAATCGCTTCGGCCACACCATGCCGATCCAGCCGCGCGCGCCGAGCTTGCGCGAGAACGCGGCGTCGAACTGCGCCCACGAGTTCGCGCGCCGTTCGGGCGCGAGCGCGGGCATCTCGGCTGCAAGGAATCCGCGGATCTCCTCGCGGAGCTCTCGCACGGAAGCGGGGAGGTCGACTGCATCGAAACGAAACTGCATCGTGCCACTCTATAACGCGAAGCCGTACGATCGCGCGGAGGAAGCGAGGAGCGTTCCATGATCAAGCGCGTCGGCGGCAATCTCACGGTTCGAAGCGAGCCGGCGCCCGAAGCGAGCGCGCAGCTCGAGCGCGACGGCTACGCGGTGTTGCGCGGCGTGCTGGCGCCGGAGCTCGTCGCGCACCTAACAAGCGAGATCGAGGCGACGTTCGAGACGCTGCCTCCCGAGCGCGGCCGCTCCGATCGCGCCGAGTTCCGCTACGAGATGCTGAACCGCTCCGCCGCCGCGCAGGAAGCGGTGGGCCACGCGGCGATCCTCGCCGCGATCGAGCCCCTGCTCGGAGACGACTGTCACGTCATCGCGAACACGGCGTGGAAGAATCCGCCGGAGTTCGGCGGCGGCCAGTGGCACTGCGATGCGGGCCCGCACGTCCCGCGGCCCGACGGCGTGCCCTGGGACGACCGCATCCCGTACCCGGTGTTCGCGATCGGCGCCCATCTCTACCTGCGCGACTGCCCCCTCGCGTGCGGCCCCACCGCCGTCGTTCCGGGCAGCCATCGTTCCGGACGCCTCCCGCCGTTCGAGCGCATGAACGACCCGGCGCTGAGTTATCAGGGCCGCGGCGCGGTCGCGCTCGAAGCGCAGGCGGGCGACGTCGCGCTGTTCGTCTCCGACTCGTGGCATCGCGGCATGCCGGCCCTGCCCGGCGGCACGGGGCGCCTGTTCTTGCAGGTGCACTACGCGCGCCGCGACATCGCGCAGCGCATCCGCACGACCGTCGACGCGAATCAGCTCTCGCCGGAGGCCGCCGCGCGCATCAAGACGCCGCGCTAGCGCAAGCTGTTAGGGCTGCACGCCGCGTTCTTCTACGATGGTTGAGCGCGGCGATCAGCGCCGGCCGGCCACGAGCCCCTTCAGCAGCTGGGCCCCGAGCTGCCCGAGCTGATTCTGCGCGGGCGCCTTGCCCTGCGGTGTGAGCTGGTCGATCACGACGGGCAGCAGCTGCGCGAGGACGCTCGCGCCCTGGCCCTGCGGAACGCCGCCGCGCTGCGCGAGCGCGTCGATGCGCCACTGACCGAGCGCTTTTGTCAGGTCGGCTGGCGAGATCGCCTGGTTCTTCCCGGTCGACACCCACGAGGCCATCGCGTCGCCGAGGCCGGCCTGCTGGAACTGCTTCGCGAGCCCATCGATGCCCCCCTGCTGTCCGGCCAGCATCTCCATCACGCCCTCGACGAGCGCGCCGCCGTTGGCACCGGCCTTCGCGCCGCCGCCGGCGAGCGAGCCGAGCGCCTGACCGAGCACCTGATCGAGAAGTCCCATCGCGCGTCCCTCCTGATGGGTTCGAGTGGACGGAACGCTAGGCCCCGCGCTTCAGCTGCCGTGCGCGAAATCCGCGAATGCGAGCGGTCGCATCGCGCCGTCGAGGCGCGAGCCTCACTCCTCGATCACGTTCGGCTTCCCGAGCCCCTGCGCTTCGCATGCGGCCTTGTAGAACGCGAGCGTGCCGATGCCGTCGGCGACCGACTCGACCGTGCCGTCGGCGCGCAAGTTCAGGTTCACGCCGTACATGTGGAACCACACGCGCGTGTCGTTCTCGACGGCCACGAGCGTGTGCACGGAGCCCGCGGGCTCGTAGAGGAACGAGCCGGCTCGGTTCACGTAGTCGTACTCCTTGTACTTCCACGCGCCGGAGACCGTGTAGCCCCAAACCGGCCCCGTGTGGCGATGCGTCTGCACCGCGTAGCCGGCTTGGAAGACGTTCTCGACGATCCACAGCCCCTCGCCGCGCTTCACGTGCAGCACGCGCAGCTTGTTGCCGCCGCCGATCTCCACCCACGGCAACTCGTCGCGACCGATGTGCTGCGCAACCTGATTCGCGTACGGGTTCTGCATCGCGTTCTCCTGTGCGGGCGCACGTTGGTAGCGCACGCACGAACGCTGCCGGACGCGAGCGAATCGCATACGGTCGCGAGCGGACACGAACGGACAAATCGAGGGTCCAGCGTCAGACGCGGAATCCTCGATTCCGGGGAGAGACGATGCGCATCGAGTACGCCGGCAGCGTTCACGACGAGGAGGAGATCGCGGCGGTCGTCTCCGTGCTGCGCGGCGGCCCCTCCGCGCTGCGCATCGGGAAGCACGTGCGCGAGTTCGAGCGGCTCGTGGCGGCGAGCTTCGGCAAGCGGCGCGGCGTCATGTGCAACAGCGGGTCTTCCGCGTTGTACCTCGCGATCGAGCTGTTAGGGCTCGCCGAGGGCGACGAGATCGTCACTTCGCCGCTGACGTTCTCGACCGACATCGCGCCGATGGTGAAGAGCCGCCTGGTGCCCGTGTTCGTGGACGTCACGCCCGACACGTTCCAGATCGACGTCGCGCAGATCGAACGGAACATCTCGCCGCGCACGAAGGCGATCCTGGCGCCGAACCTCACCGGCAACTGCCCCGACTGGGACGCGATCCGCCGCATCGCGGACACGCACGGCCTGCGCGTGATCGAGGACTCGTGCGACTGCCTCGGCGCGACGCAGGGCGGCACGCCGACGGGCACGCGCGCCGACATCTCCGTCACGAGCTTCGCGCTCGCGCACATCATCACCGCGGCGGGCACGGGCGGCATGGTGTGCGTGGACGACGAGGCGCTCGCGGATCGCTGCTTGTTGTTACGGCGCTGGGGTCGCCGCAGCGAGGTTCAGCTGTTCGGCAGCCGCAAGGGCAAGGGCGACCGCTTCTTCAGCGACCTCGACGGCATGGAGTACGACAACCTCTTCATCTTCGACGAGGTGGGTTGGAACTTCGAGCCGTCCGAGCTCTCCGCCGCGTTCGGCGTGGTGCAGATGAAGAAGCTGCCCGCGAATCTCGAACGCCGGAAGCGCAACTTCGCGATCCTGTGCGAGCGCCTCGGCCGTCACCCCGGCGCGTTCGTGCTGCCGCGCACCACGCCCGGCATCGACACCGCGTGGCACATGTTCGCCACGCTGATTCGGCCCGAGAGCGGCATTCGCCGCGCGCACTTCCAGCAGTACATGGAGCAGAGCGGCGTCGACACGCGCATGGTGTGGACCGGCAATGCCGCGCGGCAGCCCGCGTTCAAGAAGATCGCGATGCGCATCGACCCGAACGGGCTTCCGAACGCCGATCGCGTGATGGAGCACGGCGTGATCCTGCCGATGAACCACGCGCAGGGCGACGAGCAGATGCACTACATCGGCGATCTCGTCGACGCGTACGTGAAGGAGCACGCGCGGTGAGCGAGTCCCGCGAGCCGCGGCTGCTGCTCGCGCTCGGCGCCGTCGCGCTCATCGCCTCCGGCATCGCCCCGTACGATCGCCTCACCTGGGCGCTCGAAGTCGCGCCCGCCGTGATCACCGCCGCGATCCTCGTCGCCACGCGCCGCCGCTTCCCGCTCACGCCGCTCGCGTACCGCCTCGTCTTCCTGCACGCGCTCATCCTGCTGCTCGGCGCGCACTACACCTACGCACGCGTCCCGGTCGGCTTCTGGGTGCAGGACGCGCTCGGCCTCGCGCGCAATCACTACGACCGCGTCGGGCACTTCATGCAGGGCTTCACGCCCGCGATCGTCGCCCGCGAGGTGTTGCTGCGGGCCTCGCCGGTTCGCGCGAACCCGTGGCTCGCGTGGCTCACGCTCTGCGTCGTGCTCGCCGCGAGCGCGTTCTACGAGTTCATCGAGTGGTGGGCCGCGCTGATCGGCGGCGTCGCCGCGGAGGCGTTCCTCGCGACGCAAGGCGACGTGTGGGACACGCAGTGGGACATGTTCCTGTGCCTGTGCGGCGCATGCGCGGCGCTCGCGCTGCTCGGGCGGCGGCATCAGCGCGAGGTGGAGCGCCTCTCGCGCTGATCTACCGTGCTCCCACTTCTCGAGGAGCACGCCATGCACGTCGGCACCGGCATCGTCTATCAGGCCATCGGCGCAGGTCGCACCGATCGCGAGGTGTATCAGCGCGAGCTTGCCCTCGCGGACCTCGCGGAGCCGCTCGGGTACGACTCGCTGTGGGGAGTCGAGCACCACTTCACCGACTACACGATGTGCCCCGACGTGCTGCAGCACCTCACCTACTTCGCGGGGCGCACCTCGCGCATTCAGCTCGGCTCGATGGTGGTGGTGCTGCCGTGGCACGACCCGGTTCGCGTCGCGGAGCAGGTCGCGATGCTCGACCACATGTCGAACGGGCGCTTCGTGTTCGGCATCGGGCGCGGGCTCGGGCGCGTCGAGTTCGAAGGCTTCGGCGTGAATCAGGGCGACTCGCGCGAGATCTTCACCGAGAGCGCGCAGATGCTGCTCGAGGGCCTCGAGCGCGGCTACGTCGAGTTCTCGGGCAAGCACATCCAGCAGGCGCGCCGCGAGATTCGGCCGCGCCCGTTCAAGTCGTTCCGCGGGCGCACGTACGCGGCGGCGGTGTCACCCGAGAGCAGCGAGATCATGGCCCGGCTCGGCGTCGGCATCATGATCGTGCCGCAGAAGCCCTGGCCGCACGTGGTGCGGGAGCTGAAGGCGTATCGCGAGATCTATCGCGAGGTGAACCGCGCGGATGCGCCGCCGCCGCTGCTCTCGGGCTGGGTCTTCATCGACGACGACGAGAGCGTCGCGAAGGAGCTCGCCCACAAGTACATCGGCCGGTACTACCGCTCGGTCGTCGAGCACTACGAGCTCGACGGCACGCATCTACAGGGCCTCAAAGGCTACGAGATGTACGGGAAGATCCAAGAGAAGATGGGCGCGCCGGGCGGCGTCGACGCGGGCGTCGAGTTCTTCACGAGCCTGCATCCGTGGGGCACGCCGAAGCAGGTGTACGAGAAGATCATGGACGCGCGCGGGCTGATCGGCGCCGAGGGCTTCGTCGCGATGTTCAGCTACGGCGGCATCCCGTACGACGTGGCGGAGCAGCAAAGCAAGCGCTTCGCGGCGGAGGTGATGCCGAAGCTGAAGGCCGTCGTGCCTCTCGCGGAGCAGCAGGTCGCGCGCGCGCGGCCCGCGCTCGCAGGCGGAGCGATCTCGGCGAGCGCTTAGCTCTGCTCGTTCGACTTCGTCGCCGGTTGCGCCTGCGCCGTGGCGGCGTCGGGCATCTCGATCAGGCGGAACTTCGCGCCTTCGTCGCCGAACACGTAGAGCCGGCACGCGCCCCATTCATCGGGCACGCGCCAGTTCTTGGCCGTCTCGAACTTCGCGGTGAAGCGTCGCCCCTGACAACGCAGCTCGAAGCGCTCGATCTTCCCGACCACGTCGACGAAGCCGAACTCGCGCCGCAGGAGGCGCGCCTCCCAGAGCGCCGGCTGCGCTTCCTTGTCGCAGCGGCAGGTGAGCTCCCCCGCGGTGGCGATCGCTTTGTCGCCCTTCACCTTGCCCGCAATCTCTTCGCCCACGTTGCGAAGCGGCTCGCTCAGCTCCTTCGGGTATTCGGTCTTCAGCTCCTCGTAGAGCGAGAGCGCGTCTGCCCATAGCTGCAGGTTCGTCGCGAGCGCGAAGGCCGAGCGCGTCGCGTCGGCCTTGAGCCGCTTCTCGACGCCGTACTCGAAGCGTCGCGCGGATTGCGTCTCCTCGTATTGCGCTCGTCGGTCGTTCCTCTTCTCTGCGATGCGCGCACGCGCGAAGTGCATGCGCGCAGATTCGTAGTTGTTCTCGGGCACGAGCTCGCTCAGCTTCGCCTCGGCGCCGGCGAGATCGTTCGCGTCGATCAGCTTCTGCGCGGCGCGCCACGGCTTCGCGAACTCTTGTCGAGCGCCGAGTGGACCTTCCATGTTGAAGCTCAGGCGGACTTGCGTTGCGCACTGCTCTACGGGCGCGCCATCGAGCGTCGCGGGTTCATACTTCCACTTCGGAATCGAGTTCAGAGCGGCGCGTTCGAACTCCTTCGCCCCGCTCGAGCGATCGATGACTGGGTCTCTCACGGCGCCGGTCGCATCGATGCAGTACGAGACGACCACCCAGCCTTCCTTCCAGCGCGAGATTGCGGTCGCCGGATAGCTCGGGTTCCGACGCTCCACGGGCTTCGCCGAGACGAACGTGCCGAACTGAGGCAGATCCGCGGCAGCAGGAGCGCACACGAGCAGCGCAGCGAAGAGCGCAAAGACAGTCATTCGCGATCGCTTCTTCATCGTGAGCCTCCGACGTTCTGACACGAGCCTACTCGGCGAGCTGGCGCGAGCGCGCGTCAAACTTCGTCAAAGCGAGTCGGAAGCCGTCGCTTCGCTGGAGGGCGGCTCGACGAGCGTGAAACGCGCGCCCTCGGATCCGCGGATCTGCACCTGACACTGACTGGCGCCTTCCGGAACGCGGATCAGGGTGTCCGGTGCGAACTCGAGTGCCGCGTCGAGGCAACACAGCTCGGCGCGAGTGATCTCGCCGCTCTCGCGCGCGAGGAGAAAACGCTTGCGCGTGAGCGGGCTGCTCCAGTGGCTCGGGGCGCGCTCACTCGCGCCGAGCCGTCTCGCGACTCCCGGCGTTGCGAGATCGACGCCGCCAGGCGCCAGACCGTCGAGCTGTTCCGCGAGTCCGACCAGCTCGGCCGGCAAGGCACCCAGCTCGCGCAAGCCGCGCACGATCGCCGCGGCTCGCCCGTACTGACGCGCGGCGACGAGTGCGCTCGCTTGCCGGCTCGAGGTTGCGACGAACGCATCGAGGGAGAGCTGGTCGGCCCGCGCTGCCCTGTTTCGCGCGGTTCTTTCGACGTGTGGACCGAAGCGCGAGGGCAGGCCCGCCCGAGCCACGCGCTCGAGCGCGACGAGCTCGCCCTCGATGTCGCCCGACGCGCGGGCGAGGTGTGCGCGCATCAGCTCGCGCTGCGTGAGCTCTCGGAGCGAGTTTGCGTGGAAGTCATCGAAGATCGCGCGTGCCGCAGCGATGTCGCCCGCCGCGAACGCCTCGTCGAATCGCTCGAGGCGTTTGTTGGGTCCGGTCCTTACGCCCATCTGCAAGGAGAGCCGAACCTGCACCCCACAACGCGCGGACGAGCCCGGTTCGTAGGTCCACTTGGAAACCGCGCGCAAGACGGAGGCATCGATTTCGGCTTCGCCACTCGAGTCGGAGACGAAGGCGTCCTCGACATTCCCGGAAGTGCTGATCCGAAACGAGATGACGCTCCAGCCCTCGACGCGCCGCTCGACGAGCGCCCGGGGGTAGTCGGGACCCACGCGTCGTCGCGGAGTGCTCAGCGGCGCGTCCTACGCGAGCACCGGCATTGCGACGAAAGCGGCCAGCAGCGATCCCCAGCCCAATCTCATCGCCTCACCCCATTCGCGCACTCTCCAAATCGCGCAGCAGCGTACGCGTCCCTAACAAGAGCGACACCACGCCGAGGCTCATCGTCGCGAGCACGGCGATCATCGCGACGCGCAGCGACTCCGCGCCGTAGCGCAGCGCGAGCGCGTCGCTGAGCGCGCCCATCGCCCACGGCCCGAACAGCATGCCGCCGCCGGTGATGAAGAGGATCAGCACCGAGGAGGTGACGGCGCGGATGCGCGCGGGCGCGAGGCTCTGCGCGATCGCGAACAGCACGGGCGCGTAGCCGGCGCCGACGATGCCGCTCGGCACGGACAGCCAGATCGCGAGCTTCGGGTCGGGCACGGCGCAAATCGCGATGAGGATCGGCATCGAGAACGCCACGGAGGCGGCCGCCACGCGCAGGCGCCAGCGCGGATCGAGCCGCGCGAGGCGGTCGGCGAGGAAACCCGCGAGCAGCGTGCCGGTGATCGCGGCGGCGCCGTTCACGAGGCCGTAGCTCATGCCGAACGACGCCAGCGACATGCCGTGCGAGCGCTGGAACATCTGCGGAAGCCAGGAGCCGAAGCCTGTGCCCGCAAGCGAGGCGAGCATGCCGCCGAACGCGATCGCCACGAACGTCGGGATGCGCAGCAGCAGCGCGATGCTCGAGAAGAAATCAGCGAGCGCGGAGCCGAGTGACGAGGGGCGCGGCGCGGCGCGCGCGGGCTCGCGCACCGTCGTCCACAACAACACGGCCAGCACGATGCCGGGCAAGCCCGCGACGAAGAATGCGCCGCGCCAGCCGAGCGGCTCGACGAGCAGCCCGCCCATCAGCGTGCCGAGCATCGAGCCGATCGGGACGCCGAGCTGGAACACCGAGAGCGCGAACGCGCGGCGCTCGGGCGGGAAGTAGTCGGCGATCAGCGAGTGCGCGGGCGCGGCGCCAGCGGCTTCGCCGACGCCTACGCCGATGCGCGCGAGCGCCACCTGCCACGCCGTCTTCGCGATGCCGGTGTAGGCGGTGAACGCGCTCCACACGAGCATGCCTACGGCGATCAGCTGCGTGCGCGAACGCCGATCCGCCAGCCACGCCACGGGAACGCCGAGGCCGGAGTAGAGCAGGGCGAAGGCGGGGCCGAGGAGCAGGCCCATCGTGCCGTCGGAGATCGCGAACTCGGCCTTGATCGGACCCGCGAGCATCGAGAACACGAAACGGTCGAGGTAGTTGACGACGTAGCTCGCCGAGAGCAGCGCGAGCACGTAGCTCGCGTTCGAGCGGGGCGTTTTTTCGCTCACGGCGCGCGAGTTACCCCGGCGAGCGCTCACATTCAACGCAGCGCGTGCCCCGGGTCACAGATGCGAGCCGCGTTCGCGTGCACGATTCGCGCGGGGTGCCACCCATCACTTGCGCGCATCGACCCGTCGGTGACGCGCTTCATTCAGGGAGAGCTCATGCGGAAGGTGATCTAGGGTCTCATGCTGGCTTTGCGCTCGCCGCTGTCGGCTGCGCGTCGACCTCGGACATGGACACGCTGCGCAGCGACGTGAACGCGGCGCGCTCGGAAGCGGCCGAGGCGAAGCGCGCCGCGGACGAAGCGAAGGCGGCGGCAGCGGCAGCACAGCAAGAAGCGAGCGCCGCGCGCTCGGCCGCGGATGCAGCCGCGGCGGAGGCCAAGACGGCGAGCGAGAAGGCCGACCGCATCTTTCAGCGCTCTCTGCACAAATAACGAGCGCTTCTCGATCGGGGCGCGGGAGGCGCAGGTGCAGCCGGCGGCTCAAGAGGCCGCGGCTGACCTGTTCAATGCGACCGAGGGTGAGCGGGCGGGGCTTCGCCCCGCAGGCCAGCTACTCGGAGATGACACGTCCGGGCCGAGCTGCGCGGAGCGCGTTGCGTCCGGCGAGATTCGCCCGCGCGTGGAACGCGTGCTCGTGGAGAAGAGCGCGCGGCGCCTCACGCTCTGGTTCGCGGGCTTCGCGGTGCGCGAGTACCGCGTCGCGCTCGGCCGCGAGCCGGTCGGCGACAAGCGCTTCGCGCGCGATGGGCGCACGCCCGAGGGCGTGTACACGATCGACGCGCGCAATCCGGGCAGCGAGTTCTACCGCTCGCTCCACATCTCGTATCCGAGCGCGGCCGACCTGAAGGCTGCGCGCGAGGCCGGGCGCGATCCGGGCGGCGAGATCATGCTTCACGGGCTGCCGAACGGTGCAGACTGGGTGGCGCGCGATCACGCGCGCTTCGATTGGACCGAGGGCTGCATCGCGGTCACGAACGAAGAGATCGACGAGATTTGGGAGCTGGTCGCGGATGGCACGCCGATCGAGATTCGCCCGTAACAACTCGGCGCTCGCGCTCGCCGCGGGCCTCGCGCTGGCGGGCTGTGGCTCGCTGCCGAGATTCGAGCTCGCGCCGAAGCCCGCGCCGGCGCATGCGCTCGAGAATCCGCCTCCGTCGGCTGATTTGGTCGGGCGCCTCTCGTTTCGCGAGGCGAAGGCGGAGGACACCTTCGTCGATCTCGCGATCGAGCTCGGCGTCGGATACCTCGAGCTCGCCGAGGCGAACCAGGAGATCGACCCCTGGGTGCCGACCGCCGGCGCGCGCCTCGTGATTCCCGACGTGCACTTGCTTCCCGCCGGCGCGCGCGAGGGCATCGTCGTCAACACGGGCGACCTGCGGCTCTACTACTTCGCGCCCGGCGAAGCGCCGCGCAGCTACCCGATCGGCGTGGCGAAGGAAGGTTTCGCGACGCCGCAGGGCACGACCAAGGTGACGCGCAAGCAGAAGGACCCGACGTGGTACCCGGGCCCGACCGCGCGCCGCGACGATCCTTCGCTGAAGCGCGCGGTTCCGCCCGGCCCCGATAACCGCCTCGGCGCGTACGCGTTGTATCTCGGCTGGCCCTCCTACCTCATTCACGGCACGAACGATCCCGCGGGCGTCGGGCGAAACACCTCCCGCGGCTGCATTCGCCTCTACCCCGGGCACATCGAGGAGCTGTTCGCGGCCGTGCCGATCGGCACCAAGGTGCGCGTGACGCACGAGCCGGTGAAGACGGGCTGGGTCGCGGGCGAGCTCTATCTCGAGGTGCACCCCGATCGCGAGCGCGCGCTCGCCTTCGATCAGGGCGAGAAGCTCGTCCGCGAGCCCGCTCGCGACTTGCGCGCGCTCGTCACGAAGGCGGCCGGCGCAGAGCTTGCGCGCGTCGACTGGGATCGCGTCGCGCGCGCCTCGCTCGCGAGCGCGGGGATCCCGGTGCGCGTCACGCAGCCCGCTGCGACTGTGGCTGCGGACTGAGCGTTCGCTCTGCGCGCACGAACGGCGTGCGCACCTGAGCCCACCAGCCGTGCGGATGGCTGTGTTCCTCGCCCGGCACGCCGAGCTTCGCGTCGCGCGCCGCGGGCGCGGTCGTCAGGCGCCGCGCGAGGCGATCCCACACCGAGAAGATCGCGCCGAAGTTCTGCTCGCAGCTCTCGGGGATGTGGTGGAGGTGATGCAGGCGCGGCGTCACGAGCAGCCACTCGAGCGCGCGCGAGCCGACCTGGAGGTTGCCGTGCACGAACGCCGCCCAGCCGCCGGCGAGGATCGAGGCGACGGCGACGTGCGCAGCGGGGAAGCCTGCGAGGAGCATCAGCACCGGCGAGATCGCGTGGCGGATCGCGTGCTCGAGCGGATGCATGCGAAATGCGGCGAGCCAATCGAGGTGTGGGCTGGCGTGATGAACCTTGTGCGCCTCCCACAGGAACGCGAAGTGATGCATCGCGCGGTGCGCGAGCCAGGCGCCGAGGTCGTAGACGAGGAGCGCCAGCGCGAGCGCCGCAACCGGCGGCCACGCGGCGAGCGGCGCGAAGCCGAGCTGCGCGCCGAGCGCGGCGGCGGCGCTTCGCATCGTGAGCCCGAGCGCAACCACGCCGGTCGCGAAGAAGGTGAGGTCCGCGGCGAAGTGGGGGCGCAGAAAGCGCGCCGGCAGTCGTCGCCAGCGCGTGCGCTCGAGCCCGATCACGGCCAGGAACGAGAGTGCGATCCACGGGAGTTCCATGCGTGCTCCTTTTCTCAGAGCACGCGCAGTGCGCGCGAATCGTTACGGCGCGAACGAGATGCGCGCGAGCTTGCGGGTCCCGAGCACCGAGTGAATTGCGGCGATGCGTCCGCCCGCGTCGAGCTCGCAGCGCATCAGCACGTGGCGCGCTTGGCGCGCACTCGCGCGCGCGAACGTGATTGCGAGCGCGGGTAGGCCGTTCGCGGTGCACGGCAGGATGCGCGCGCCGACGCCGCGACTCGTCGCGATGCGCAGATGGAAGCGCGCGACGCCGATGCGCCCGCGGCGCACGCCGCGCAACGCGTTGAATTCGCCGCCCGCGTCGGTGGTGGTGGAGACGTCGTCGCGCAGCAGCGCCGTGAGCCCCGCGAGGTCCCGCGTGACGAGGCACTTCACCAGCGCTTCGAGCGCTTTGCGGTGCCTCGCCACGAGCTCCGCGTCGGGCCGGCAAGGCGCCGCGTCGTAGCCGCCGAGCACTTTTCGCGCGCGGTGATGCAGCACGCGCACGCTCTGCTCGCTCGCATCGAGCACGGCGGCTGCCTCGCTCGCCGAGAAGCCGCACACGTCGCGCAGCACGAGTGCAGCGCGCTGGCGAGGCGTGAGCGCTTCGAGCGCGAGCAGGAACGCGAAGGTCGCGCTCTCGAGCGTTGCGTAGCGAACGTCGGGCGCGCGCTCGCGCGGCGCGGGCAGCTCGCACGCGTCGTCGCGGGCGAGCGGCGACGGCAGCCAGCTCGCGTCCTCGCCGCGGCGGCGCCGCTTGCGCACGACATCGATCGCGAGATTCGTCGCGACGCGCACGAGCCACGGCGCCCACGGCTCCTCCGTGCGCGCGGGGGGCTTCGCGAGAGCACGCACGAACGTCTCCTGCACCACCTCGTCAGGGTCAGCCGCGCAGCCTGTCAAGCGGTACGCGAGACCGAACAGCTCTCGGGCGTGCGTGCGATAGAGCGCCTCCGTGCTGGGTGCGCGCCCGCTGAGCTCGGTCATTCGGAGGAAGCTAGTTCGCCGACGAGCGCTTCCACGCGCCTCTCCAGCGTCGCGCGCGAACGCCAACACCGTTCTCGCATCGGAGGGGAAAAGGCAGGAAGGAGGATTCGCAGCATGCGTTCTCCACGCGCGGGCATCGAGAATCGTTACGCGGTACCAGTGCTCCGTCGCCCCGGAGGCCCCATGCGCAAGCTCGCCATCGCGCTCATCGCCATCTGCGCGGTCGGGTGCACGCAAGAGACGCAGAACAAGCTCGGCCGCGCCGTTCAGAACTGGACCGGCACCAACGGCGTGCTCGAGATCTACGCGGGCGACACGCTCGTGAAGCGCTTCGTGCAGATCGACAAGCTCTCGACCGCGATGGGCACGAGCGATGGCGAGCCGCGCGAGTACCGCTTCGGCTATGGCGTGCTCGACGCGAATCAGAACGGCGCCGCGGACCCGGGCGAGAAGAAGATCTACTTCGAGGTGAGCAACTTCTCGACCTACGTGTTCTACGAAGACCCGAATGGCTGAGGGTTCGCCCGGTGTAGAGCCTGCGCCCCCGCGCGAGTCACTAGGGCGGCTGTTCCTCCGGTTCCTGCGCTTCGGCGCGCTCGCCTGGGGCGGGCCGGTCGCCCAGATCGGGATGATTCGGCAGGAGCTGGTCGAGGAGGAGCGCTGGATCTCGCCGGCGCGCTTCAACCGCGTGCTCGCGGTTTATCAGGTGCTGCCGGGGCCCGAGGCGCACGAGCTGTGCGTGTACTTCGGGGCGCGCGCGCGGGCGAATCGGGGGAGTGCTCGCGGGGCTCGGCTTCATGCTGCCCGGCTTCGTGCTGATGTTCGCGTTGTCGGTCGCCTACGTGCATCTCGACTTGCGCGCGAGCGCGCTCGCCGCGGCCTTCGCGGGCGCGCAGCCCGCGGTGGTGGCGCTGATCGTGCGCGCGGTGCACCGCATCGGCTCGCACGCGCTGCACGACCGCTGGTTGTTAGGAATCGCGCTCGCGTCGGCGGTCGCGACGCTCGTCGGCGTGAGCTTCGCGTTCGTGCTGCCGCTCGCGGGCATCGCGTACGCCGCGGTCCGCGGGGCGCTGCCGAGCGCGCACGCGGGCGTCGTGTTCCTCCCGCTCGCTGCGAGCGCTGCGCCGGCGAATGCGTTCGCGCCGAGCGTGCTCGCCCTGTTCGTCACGGGGCTGCGCAGCGGCCTGCTCACCTTCGGCGGCGCCTACACCGTGATCCCGTTCCTGCGCGCAGACGCCGTCGGCCCCGGCGGCTGGATGACCGACGCGCAGTTCCTCGACGGCATCGCGCTCTCGGGCATGCTGCCGGCGCCCCTCGTGATCTTCTCCACGTTCGTCGGCTACGTCGGCGCGGGAACCGCCGGCGCGCTCGCGCTCACCGCGGGCGTGTTCCTGCCCGCGTTCGCGTTCACGCTGATCGGGCACCAGTGGGTCGAGCGCGTCGTCGAGGAGAAGCGCACGCACGCGCTGCTCGACGGCGTCACCGCGGGCGTCGTCGGCCTCATCGCGGTGACCGCGCTGCAGCTCGCGCGCGAGACGCTGCTCGCGGACGCAGGCGTGCGCTGGGGCGCCGCTGCGATCTTCGCCGCCGCGCTCTTCGCCGCGTTCCAGTGGAAGGCGAAGACGGCGGTGCTCTGGATCGTGCTCGCGAGCGCCGCGGCGGGTTTCGTTCTGCTGGGCTGACGAGATGCGCGCGAAGTTTCCGCGAAGATTCGGTGATTCCCGACGGAACACACTGATAGAGTGCGCGCGCCTCGGGAGGGCGTGATGGCGTTCCGGTTGATTCCGCGGGAAGAGAAGTTCTTCGACGACTTCGCCGAGATGGCGGGCGCGATCCAGAAGGGCGCGACGCTGCTCGCGGAGATGCTCGAGCCCGAGCGCCCGATCTGGGAGAAGTCGCAGGCGATCAAGACCGTCGAGCACCGTTGCGACGAAATCTCGCACGACGTGCTCACGCGCCTGCATCGCACGTTCGTCACCCCGATCGATCGCGAAGACATCCACGCGCTGCTCGGCGCGCTCGACGACGTGATCGACGACATCGACGCGTCGGCGGACATGCTGCGGCTCTACCGCATCGAGACCGTGCGGCCTGCGGCGCGCGAGCTGTCGCGCCACATCGTCGAGGCGTGCAACGAGATGCTGCGCGGCGTCGAGGCGCTGGCGCGCGGCAAGGGCGTGACGGAGGCGGTGCGCGAGATCTCGCAGATCGAGAACAAAGCGGACGGCGCGTACACGACGGGCGTCGGCACGCTGTTCGAGCAAGAGAAGGATCCCATCCAGGTCATCAAGTGGAAGGAGATCCTCGACATGCTCGAGGGCGCGACGGACCGCTGCAAAGACGTCGCGAAGGTGCTCGAAGCGATTTACGTGAAGCACAACTAGGCCGCGCGATGGAGACCGGGCTGCTCGTCGTCGTTGCGCTGGTCTTGCTGGCGCTGGCCTTCGACTTCATCAATGGCTTCCACGACGCAGCGAACTCCATCGCGACCGTCGTCTCTACGCGCGTGCTGTCTCCAGGGATGGCCGTCGCGTGGGCGGCGTTCTTCAACTTCATCGCCGCGTTCTTCTTCGGCACCGCAGTCGCGAAGACGGTGGGCGCGGGGATGGTCGATCTCGGCGTCGTCACGTTCGCCGTGATTGCCGCCGGGCTCATCGGCGCGATCGTGTGGGACCTGATCACGTGGTACTTCGGCCTGCCGACCAGCTCGTCGCACGCGCTGTTCGGGGGCTACGCCGGCGCCGCCGTCGCGCACGCGGGCTTCGATGCCGTGATCGTGTCGGGCTGGACGAAGACGCTCGTCTTCATCGTGGTCGCGCCCACCATCGGCCTGTGCGTCGGGCTCGCGCTGATGACCGCGCTCTACTGGACCTTTCAGCACACGCCGCCGAAGCGAATCGACGGCTGGTTCCGCCGCCTCCAGCTCGTGTCGGCCGCCTTCTACAGCCTGATGCACGGCGCCAACGACGCGCAGAAGACGATGGGCATCATCACCGGCGTACTCGTTACAGGCGGCTATCTCGCGACCTTCGAGGTGCCGTTCTGGGTCGTGATCGCAGCGCACACGGCGATCGGCCTCGGCACCCTCGCGGGCGGCTGGCGGATCATTCACACCATGGGCAACAAGATCACGAAGCTGCAGCCCGTGAGCGGCTTCGCGGCGGAGACCGGCGCCGCCGTCGCGATCTACACGGCGACCGCGCTCGGTGTCGGCATCAGCACGACGCACACCATCACCGGCGCGATCGTCGGCGTCGGCGCGACGCGGCGGCTCTCGGCGGTGCGCTGGGGCGTCGCGACGCGCATCGTGTGGGCGTGGGTGCTGACGATTCCCGCGAGCGCGGGCATCGCGGCGCTCACGTACTGGGCGGCGGCGGTGTTCGGGGCGGAGTAGAGGCGGAAGCTGCGCCTGCGCTCGATGGCAGCGCAGAAGGCCCGGGGCTAGGGTGCGCCGCCTTTCGAGAGACGAAGGCAACGCCCGACCGAACGCGGCTCGAGAAGCCGCAAGCGGTCCAGCACCGCGACGCGGTGCAGGCCGCGCGCAGTGAGCCGCAGGCGAACGGAGCTCGTACGAAATGGCGCGAGACGATCTGATCCAGGCGACCGGCGCGGTCGAGAAGATTCTCGGCGGCGGCCGCTATCAGATCGCGCTGGACGGCGGCCAGTCCGTAACCGCGCAGCTCTCGGGCCGCATGCGCCGCTTCCGCATCCGCGTGATCCCCGGCGACCGCGTGCAGGTCGGCCTCTCGCCCTACGACCCGTCGCACGGCTTCATCACGTTCCGCCTGCGCGACGGCGAGGGGCCTCAGACCGTCACCGAGTAGGGCGGTGAGCGCGGCGGACGCGTTCCGTCGCGCGTGGCGCATCGGCGGCATGCGCGTGCGCGCTGCGAACGGGCGCGTGCGGATCGCGGCGCTGTCGGCGCTGCATCCGGGGCTGAGCGTGGACGCGAGCGCGTCGCCGTGCTTCGGCGTCGCGCGCATCTCGCTCACGCCCGGCGCGCGGCTCACGATCGGCGCGAACGCGGCGACCGAGTACCGGCCCGGCCTCTTGAACCTCGTCGTATACGACGGCGCGGAGATCGTGCTCGAGCCGAGCTCGTGGCTGCGCACCGAAGTGGGCGCGGTGAATCTGGTGGCGCACGCCGGCGCGCGCATCGTGGTCGGGCGCGAGGTGATGCTGAACGCGTGCAGCGTGAGCGCGCAGCGCGAGGTGGTGCTCGAACGCCGCGCGACGGTGGGCCCCGGCTCGCGCATCTACGACTTCACGCACGACCTCGATGACGCGCGGCGCGGGCACGCGGCGCCCGTGCGCATCGGCGAGTGCAGCTGGGTCGCGAGCGACGTGACCGTGCTCCCCGGCGTCACGATCGGTGCGCACTGCGTGATCGGCGCGCGCAGCGTCGTGACGCGCGACGTACCCGCGCACTCGCTCGCGTTCGGCGCACCGGCGCAGGTGCGCGGCGAAATAGGGGACCGCACGCAGGCGGGGTGACCCATTGGGGTCTGGCACGGAATGGCGCCGTTTCGTGCCAGGCCCCAATTGGCCGGGCTGCGACTTTTTCCCGGCTTCGTGCGGGAGCGCGCGCATCGCGGCGCGGGCCGCGCGAGACTCGCGCCTTCGCGCGCCCTCGCGCGTGAAGGAGACCTCGATGCCGCTGCGAATCGCTTACTTCGGGCAGGCGCCGTTCGGGCGCGACGTGCTCGTGCGCCTGCTCGAGGCCGGCCACGAGATTGCGGGCGTGTATGCACCGCCGGCGCGCGCGGGCGCGAAGGAGGATCCGCTCGCGGAGGAGGCGGCGAAGCGCGGGCTCGCGCTGTTCCGCCACGCGGCGATGCGCAAGAAGACGGGCGAGCCGATCGCGTCGCGCATCGCGGAGCACGCGGCGCTGAAGGCGGACCTGAACGTGCTCGCGTTCGTGACGATGATCCTGCCGCCCGAGATCGTCGACGCGCCGCGCTTCGGCTCGCTCTGCTTTCACCCCTCGCTGCTGCCGAAGTTCCGCGGCGGCAACGCGCTCGCGTGGCAAATCATCTCGGGCGAGCGCGAGGCGGGCGTCACCGTGTTCAAGCCCGACGTCGGCGTCGACACGGGGCCGATCGTGGTGCAGAAGGGCCCGGTGCCGATCCTCCCGCACCACACCGCGGCGAGCCTGTACTTCGAGTCGCTCTATGCGCTCGGAGTCGACGCCACGGTGGAGGCGGTGGCGCGCGTCGCGAGCGGCAGCGCGACCTACGCGCCGCAGGACGAGTCGCGCGCGAGCCATCAGGGCCTCGTCGACGACTCGGTCGCACGCATCGACTGGTCGCGCCCAACCGCGCAGATCGACTGCTTGATCCGCGGCTGCGACCCGAACCCGGGCGCGCACGCTCGGCTCGGGGACCAGACCGTGCGCCTCTACGGCTGCACGCTCGCGGCGGGCGAGACCACCTCCGCGCCCGCCGGCACCGTGCTCGCGATCGACGCGAAGGGCGCGCGCATCGCCGCAAGCGGGGGCGTGCTGCTCGTGGCGAAGCTGAAGCTGGGCGCCGGCGCGAAGGTGGCGGCAGCGGAGGTGGGGATCGCGGCGGGGACGAGCCTCGGCTAGCCGCATCGCCAGTGTCAGACGCGAGGGATGCGGGCAGGGCCACCGATGGCGTCTGACGGTCGCGATGCGGCTTTGCCCCCAGGGACTCGCGCTGCGAGCCTTGCCCCTCGAATCGAAGCGCCTACTTTCCGCGCCCGTTTCCGGCCCCGCCTGTAAGGGTAGGACGGTGACCGGCCGACACTCCGGCCCGATTCCTCCCCTTCGCAGCTCACAGCACAAATCGATCGCACCGGGGCCCGCCAGGCCGCGCACCACGCCGAGAGTCGGCAGTCGGGGCGCACGCCGCGGGCCCACTTCTTCGGCCCGGCTCCCGCAGCCGTCGCCGACTGGTTCAGCCCATGGCCATGGAACTCTCGAAGATCCGCAACATCGGCATCAGCGCGCACATCGACAGCGGCAAGACCACGCTGACGGAGCGCATCCTCTTCTACACGCAGCGCATTCACAAAATCCACGAGGTGAAGGGCAAGGACCAGGTCGGCGCGACCATGGACTTCATGGAGCTGGAGCGCGAGCGCGGCATCACGATCCAGTCCGCCGCGACGCACTGCGAGTGGGCCGACCATCACGTCAACATCATCGACACGCCCGGCCACGTGGACTTCACGATCGAGGTCGAGCGCAGCCTGCGCGTCCTCGACGGCGCGATTCTCGTGCTGTGCGGCGTGGCCGGCGTCCAGTCGCAGTCCATGACCGTCGACCGCCAGATGCGCCGCTACAAGGTCCCGCGCATCGCGTTCATCAACAAGCTCGACCGCTCGGGCGCGAACCCGCGCCGCGTGGTCGAGGGCCTGCGCGAGAAGCTGAAGCACAACGCGGTGCTGATTCAGCTGCCGATCGGCCTCGAGAGCGAGTTCCGCGGGATCATCGATCTCGTGAAGATGAAGGCCTTCCGCTTCGAGGGCGACAACGGCGAGCACATCATCGAGGAAGAGATTCCCGCCGGGCAGCTCGACGAGGCGAAGGCTACGCGCGAGGAGATGCTCGACGCGGTGTCGATGTTCTCGGACGAGCTCACCGAGGCGATCCTCGAGGAGAAGGTCACCGAGGAGCTGATCCACGACGCGATCCGCCGCGGCACGATCTCGCTCGATCTCACGCCGGTGATGGTCGGCTCGGCCTACAAGAACAAGGGCGTGCAGCTTCTGCTCAACGCGGTCACGCGCTATCTGCCGTGCCCGACCGACGTCGAGAACACGGGCGTCGACCTCAGCAACAACGAAGCGCCCGTCGTGATCTCGGCCGATCCGAACAAGCCGCTGATCTCCCTCGCGTTCAAGCTCGAGGACGGCCGCTACGGCCAGCTCACGTACGTGCGCGTGTACCAGGGCACGCTCTCGAAGGGCCTCACCATCACGAACATGCGCACCCAGAAGCGCCACAAGGTGGGCCGCCTGGTGCGCATGCACGCGAACGAGATGGAGGACATCGAGCAGTCCTCGAGCGGCGACATCGTCGCGCTGTTCGGCATCGACTGCGCCTCCGGCGACACGTTCACCGATGGCACCGTCGACGTCGCGATGAGCGCGATGCACGTGCCGGACCCGGTGATCTCGCTCTCGATCAAGCCGAAGGACAACAAGGCGCAGGCCAACCTCGGCAAGGCGCTCGGCCGCTTCGTGCGTGAGGACCCGACCTTCCGCAGCCGCGTCGACCAGGAGTCGGGCGAGACCGTCATCAGCGGCATGGGCGAGCTGCACCTCGAGGTGTACGTCGAGCGCATGAAGCGCGAGTACGGCGTCGAGGTGATCACGGGCGCGCCGCAGGTGGCGTACCGCGAGACGATCTCGCAGCGCGCGGACTACATGTACACGCACAAGAAGCAGACCGGCGGCTCGGGCCAGTACGCGAAGATCGGCGGCTACTTCGAGCCGATCACCGATGGCAGCGCCGACTTCGAGTTCGTGGACGAAGTGCGCGGCGGCTCGGTGCCGATCGAGTTCATCCCGTCGGTCGAGAAGGGCATGCGCTCGATGATCCACAAGGGCCGCCTGATCGGGTTCCCGGTGATCGGCCTGCGCGTGGTGCTGAACGACGGCGCTGCGCACTCGGTCGACTCGTCGGACAACGCGTTCCAGGCGGCGGCGCGCGGGGCGTTCCGCACGGTGTACCCGCAGGCGAAGCCGATCGTGCTCGAGCCGCTGATGAAGCTCGGCGTCGAGGGTCCGACCGAGTTCCAGGGCGCGATCATCAAGACGATCATGCAGCGCCGCGGCGTGATCATCGGCACCACCGAGCTGGAAGGCTTCACGCAAGTCGAAGCCGAAGTGCCGATGGCGGAGATGTTCGGCTACGCGACGGACCTGCGCTCCAACACGCAGGGCAAGGCCGAGTTCACGCTCGAGTTCTCGAAGTACGCGCCGGCGCCGAACGAAGTGAAGGAAAAGCTGGTCGAGAAGTTCGCGGGCCGGCTCAAGGGCGACGACGACGAATAATTCTCGATCGCTACGCGCGGACGCGACCTCGCACGGGCGTAGAATCGAGCGAACTCGCGCATCAGGAGATGAGACGATGTATCGGAAATTCTTGACGGCGCGGAGTCCGCTGCGAGTGCTCGAGAAGGGCCTGCACGGCGGACTCGGTCAGGGCAACGTCGGGCTCGTGCTCGCGGGCCGCGGCGTGGGAAAGAGCTCGTTCCTCGTCGGCGTCGCGCTCGACGACTTGTTACGGGGCGGGCGCGTGCTGCACGTCGCCCTCGATCAGACCGTCGCGCACGTGCGCGACTACTACGACACCGTGTTCGCGGACCTGCGCGCGACGACGCAGCTCGTGGACGGTGCGGTGGTGCAAGGCGAGATCGAGCAGCTGCGCTCGATCCGCGCGGTCAGCTCCGCTGGCTTCGGTGCGGCGAAGGTGCGCGAGGCGGTGCAGCTCACGGAGGCTGCCGGCGGGAAGCCGAGCGCCGTGATCGTCGACGGCTGGAACGTCGCGAGCGCGAGCGCTGCCGATCTCGAGGCTCTCTGCGCGCTGGCGAAGGAGATTCCCGCGGAGATTTGGGTTTCGGCGCAGTCGCCCGGCGAGAAGATCCCGGCGCTGCCCGCGCAGTTCACCGCGGCGCGCGACAAGTTCGCGGTGATCTTGGCGCTCGAGCCCGAAGCGGGAGCGGTCGGCCTGCGCGCGCTCAAGGACCACGAGAACCCGAATCCCGAGGCGCTTCGCGTCGCGCTCGATCCACGCACGCTGCTGCTGAAGCGCTCGTAAGCGCGAGACTCACCCCGCAGCGCCGCGGGCCGGCGCCGCCTCCGCGGAGGACGCGCCGATGAGCGCCACCCTTTACCTCGTACTCGCGGCGCTCGGCTTCGGCGCTGCGCTCTCCACCAACGTGCAGGCGCGCAGGCTCGGCCCGCTCGTCGCGCCGTACTTCCTGTTCGCGTGGCTCGTCGGCGAGCTCGCGCCGCACGCGATCACCGCGCACGCGCTGCTGAGCGCGGGCTTCATCGCCGGCGGCGCGCTCGAGAGCGGGCGCGGGGTGGCGGCGCTCGCGCTCACGCTCGCGAGCGTGGTGTTGTTGCTGCGCGCGCACCTGCGCGGCGCGAACGGCGGCGCCGAGGCGGCGAGCGCGCTCGGCGAGATCGGCGTGCGCGCGAAAGGCGAGGTGCCCGCGCTGTTCGGCTTCCCGCGCGCGTTCTCGTTCGCGCAACCCGGCGTGGAGAAGCTCACGGACATCGCGTACGGCCCCGTGCTCCCCGGCGACAAGGGCAAGCGCAACTTGCTCGACGTGATCCGCCCGCGCGGAGCGAAGCCCGGCGAGCGGCGCCCGGTGCTGCTGCAAGTGCACGGCGGCGGTTGGATCATCGGCGACAAGCGCGAGCAGGCGCAGCCGCTGATGACGCACATGGCCGCCGAGCACGGCTGGATCTCGGTCGCGGTGAACTACCGCCTCTCGCCGCAGGCCACGTTCCCCGATCACATCGTCGACGTGAAGCGCGCGATCGCCTGGATCCGCGCGCACATCGCCGAGTACGGCGGCGACCCGAGCTTCGTGTGCGTCACGGGCGGCTCCGCGGGCGGTCACCTCACCGCCCTAACAGCGCTCTCCGCGAACGATCCGCGCTTCCAGCCCGGCTTCGAGCACGTCGACACGCGCATGGTCGCCGCGGTTCCGTTCTACGGCGTGTTCGACTTCCTCGACCGCAAGAACCTCCGCGGCTCGCAGTCGATGATCCCGATGCTCGCGAAGACCGTGTTCAAGAAGTCCCCCGAGCAGGATCCCGAGCTCTGGAACGCGATGAGCCCGATCACGCGCATCACCGAGGACGCGCCGCCGTTTCTCGTGATACAGGGGACGCACGACACGCTCGTGTTCGTCGAGGAGGCCCGTGAGTTCGTGCGCGCGCTGAAGGAGAAGTCGCGCGCCCCGGTCGCCTACCTCGAGATGTTGGGTGCTCAGCACGCCTTCGACGTGTTCCACTCGCCGCGCTCTAGGCATGCGGTGCTCGCGGTAGCGGCGTTCCTGGAGAAGGTGCGGGCGGAGCGGCAGCGCTAGCGCGCCCGCCAAATCGCGGGAGGTCGGGGACGAACGCCCACGAGCTTCCGTCGACAACCGCAGGGCAGTCGCCGCCGCCTCTCGTTCGAGATCGGCCCACGTCGCCACGAGTTCCCACGTCGGCAGCTACCGCCTGCTCTGAAACTCGCTCAGCCGCTCCCGATACTTCGCCTTCACCGCGTTCGCCTCGGCGCGCGTGAACCCGAGCTCTTCGGCGATCGCGACGATCTCGGCGCTCTCGGCGGGCGCGACGGTGCCGTCGGCGGCGGCGACGGCGAACAGGCACTCGAGTAGCTGCGCGCGCTGGACGCGCGTCGCGAGGTTCTTGAACTCGCGCGTGACGACGTAGTTCTCGGTGCCGCAGAGCAGGCGCACCTGCGAGCGCGCGATCTCGACCACGAGATCGGCCTCGTCGGGCGCGAGGTTCGCGAGCTCCGAGACGATGCGGCGCATCTCGGTCGCCTCGGCGTCCTCGATGCGCAGGTCGGCGCCGGCGCCGCGCGCGAGCACGTAGGCGAACGCGGCGAGGTAGCGAGCGGTCTGTGGCGGGAGGCGCTCCAGGCGCGCGGAGATCTCGCGCACCGAGGCGGTCTGCGCCGCCGTCTCCGGCTTCGCGTCACCACCGATTCCCAGCCAACGCAAAATCGACGCGTCCGCCCCCGCGAGCGCGGCAGGCTAGGGGAGCACGCCGCGCGCGGCGAGCGTCGCGAGGTCGAGCGCGAAGCTGCGAGCGCAAGGCAACTCCGCAGGGTCCGACCCCGCGAACCCGCCTCCATGCCCGCGACTCGCGTCCGGCTACGTTGCGCAGATGCTTCCCTTCGATGACGACGCGCTGCTGCTGCTCCACAACCCGCGCTGCTCGAAGAGCCGCGAGGCGGCAGCGCTGCTGGATGCGCGCGGGGCACGCTACGAGACGCGGCTCTACCTCGAGGCGCCGCTCTCGCGCGGCGAGCTTGCGGATCTCGCGCAGCGGCTCGCGCGCCCGGTGCGCGAGCTCGTGCGCACCAAGGAGCCGGCCTTCGCCGCGCTCGGGCTCATCGCAAGTGCTGGTGACGACGCGCTGCTGGACGCGCTCGCGCGCGAGCCCGCACTGCTCGAGCGGCCCGTGCTCGTGCGCGGCAAGCGCGCGGTGATCGGGCGTCCCCCCGAAGCGGTGCTGGAGCTGCTCGCGTGAGCGGCGAGCGCGCGCCGTTCGCGCTGCCGCCCGAGGACGCGGCGCTCGTTGCGGAGCTGCGCGCGGGCAGCGCGTCGGCCTACGAGCGCTTCGTGCGCGAGAACGCGCCGCGCGTGCTCGGCGTCGCGCGGCGCATGATGCGGAACGACGAGGACGCGCGGGACATCGTGCAGGACACGTTCCTCTCGGCGTTCCGCCACATCGGCGACTTCGACGGCAACTCGCGGCTCGCGAGCTGGCTGCACCGGATCGCGGTGAACGCGGCGCTGATGAAGCTGCGCTCGAAGCGGCGCCGCCCCGAGGAGTCGATCGAGGAGCTTCTGCCGAAGTTCCTCGCGGACGGAAACCACGAGCGCGAGCCGTCGCCGTGGGCGCTCGGCGGCGAGGCCGCGACCGCGAGCGCCGAGGTGCGCAAGGCGGTGCGCCGCGCGATCGACGAGATGCCCGATCTCTACCGCGATGTCGTGTTGTTACGGGACATCGAGGATCTCTCGACCGAGGAGGCCGCGCGCGCGCTCGGGATCACGATCCCGGCGCTGAAGACGCGCCTTCACCGCGCGCGTCTCGCGCTGCGCGAACGGCTCGACGATCTCTTGCGCGAGCTGGGAGGCGCCCCATGACCTGCCGCGAGTTCACCGAATTCCTGATGGCGTACCTCGACGGCGAGCTCGCGAGCGACGTCCGCAGCGCCTTCGAGTCGCACATGTTCGGCTGCCAGACGTGCGTTAACTATCTCGAGAGTTATCAGGCCACGATCCAGCTCGGGCGCGTCGCGTGCGCGGAGGACGAGCCGGTGCCGAGCGACGTCCCCGAGTCGCTCGTGCAGGCGATCCTCGCCGCGAGGAAGCTGCAGTAGCGGCGCTCAGGGCAGGGCGGCTTCGCGGGCGCGCGGCGTCGCCCTCGTCCGCAGGTGAACTGAGGCGCGCTATTGGCAGCGGAAGTTGCTCGCGTTCGTCGTGCTGCCGTTCGGGTCGATCAGTCGCGCGCGCTGCGGGTAGGGGCACAGCGGACGCGTCATGCCGCCGCCCGATGCGACGATTGCGTCGGGCCGAGTGCCCCGCTCACTCCACGCCTCGAGCGCGCTCAGGGCGTCGAAGTTCGAGGGGCCGCGGCCGTTGCGGCAGTGGTAGCCGCCCGGCGCCATGTACAAGCGCACGAAGTCGTCGCGCGTCGTGGGGCCGAGCCGCAGGCCGATCGTCTCGAACGTGTCGACCGTGGCGCGCGCGGGGATCGCGGCGTCCCACAGCCGTGCCACAGGATCAGCTTTCCGCCGCGCTGCTGGAACGCGCGCAGGTCTTGGTTCGCGGAGAAGCCCGCCGGCTCGGGTAGACCGAAGTCGCCGTTTGCGGGATCGAAGCTGCGAAAGTCCATCGTCGGCGACACGAAGCCGCGGAAGAAGCTGTCGATCATCACGTGTTGCATCGACGGGAACTGGCCCGGAGCGCTGCTCGACACCATCCAGTTGCGCCAGTTGCTGCTGTCGCTCTCGCCGCCCTTCGAGTAGCCGAGCGCGCGGTGCCGCCCACCTGGGCCGGCGTAGATGGCGGCGATCACATCGATCTGCGCGGTGGTGAAGCACGAGGGATCCGCGGCGTTGCCCGGCGCGCACACGGGGAGGTCACGCCTCGGGTCGAAGGTGCACTCGCGCGGGTCGTCGAGAATGCGGTCGACGATGCCGTCGAGCGCATCGCAGCTCGCGAGCACGTGCTGCTCGAGCGCCGCGAGCTTGGCGCTCGGAAGAGCCGGAGCGTTGAGCCGCGTCGGGTCGGGATACATGTGGCGCTGATTCCACGCGAAGCTCGCCATTGCGGCCGCGAGGTCCGCCGGTGCGCCTGCGATCACGCCATCGAAGTCACCGGGGTACTGCATCGCTTCCCACAACCCCTGGCGGCCGCCGGTCGAGCAGCCTTCGAAGTAGGCGCGGGTCACGGCGCTGCCGTAGTAACGCAGCAGCACCTGCTTCACGCCGACGGTCGCGGCATGAACGCCGCGATCGAGGAAGTCGATGCGCTTTGCGGCCTGGCCCTGCGCCCAGCTCGCATCGGTGCCGGCGCTCTGGTGGCCCGTGTCGGTCACTGCAGTCGCGTAGCCGCGAGACAGCTCGCGACTCGCGACCGGCGGCAGCGCGCCCGAGAACCCGGAGTTTCCGGAAAAGTGCAGCTTCGCGTTCCAGCCGGTCGGAAGCTCCGCGCGAAAGTTGACGCGATTGAGACCGACGCGTTTGTCACCCGTGTCCACGTATCCCGACACGAGGCAGTGCTCGGGCACGCCGCTCGCTGCGGGCTGCCACACGCTCGTGAGGACCGTGGGCTTTCCCGTGCGCGCGCGCTTGCGGATCTTCTTGCGCTTCGTCGCCGCCTTGAAGTCCGTCGTCAGCGCACTGCAGCTCGTTTGCGATGGGGCGGCGCTCGCCGGCGGCGGCACGGCGATCCAGCCGAGCGCGAGCGAGCAGCCGAGGACGAGCGCGGAGCGAAGCAGCGTGGACACGAGCGCAGGCTATCGCGCCGCGTGCCGCCCCGCGGTGACGAGATCACACCGCTCGCTTCAGCTTCACGATCGCGCCGAGCGCGCGCTTCGCGAACGGCGTGAGCCGCGTGCGCGTGTAGAGGCCCGCGACGCCCTTCAGTGCCTCGCCCTGCGTCGGGTACGGGTAGATCACCCGCGTGAACGCGCCGAGGCCGATGCCTTGCGTGATCGCGAGGGTGTACTGCGTGATGAGGTCGCCCGCGTGCGCGGCCACGATCGTGGCGCCCACGATCTCGTCCGTGCCCTTGCGCACGTGCACCTTCACGAAGCCTTCCTCGGCGCCGTCCGTCACGGCGCGGTTCGCGCGCGTGATCGGCACCTGATACGTGTCGATCGCGATGCCCTTCGCCTGCGCGTCGCGCTCGTACATGCCGACGTGCGCGATCTCGGGCGCGGTGTACGTGCACCACGGCATCACGAGCCGCGAGAGGCGCTGCTTGCCGAACGGGCCGAACGAGAAGAGCGCGTTCTGCACGACGATCTTCGCGGCCGCGTCGGCGGCGTGGGTGAACTTCCAGGCCATGCACACGTCGCCGGCGGCGTAGATGTGCGGGTTCGACGTGCGCAGGAAGTCGTCGACTTTCACCCCGAGCCGCGCGTCGTAGTCGACGCCCGCGACCTCGAGGCCCATGCCCGTCACGTTCGGCGCGCGGCCCGCGCCCACGAGGATCTCGTCGACGGCGAGCACGCGCGCGCGGCCCGCCTTGTCCGTCACGTGCACGAGCTTCTCGGCGCCGCGCTTCTCCACGCGTTCGAGCTTCACCTCGAACCACAGGTCGACGCCGTCGCGCGCGAGCGCGTTTTGCACGATCGCGGCGGCGTCGGCGTCCTCGCGCGTCAGGATCTGCGGGCTCATCTCGAGGATCGTGACTTCGCTGCCGAGGCGCCGGAACGACTGCGCGAGCTCGCAGCCGATCGGCCCGGCGCCGATCACGGCGAGCCGGCGCGGGCGCTCCGTGAGCCTGAAGACCGTCTCGTTGTCGAGGTAGCCCGCATCGGCGAGCCCCGGGATCGGCGGCGCCGCGGCGCGCGCGCCGCTCGCAATCACGGCCCGCCGGAAGCGCAGCGTCTGCTCGCCGACCGCGATGGTGTTCCTGCTCGTGAACTCGGCGTCGCCGAGGTGCACGTCGACGCCGAACTCTTCCGTGTACCGCTTCGCACTGTCCTCGTGGCTGATGCGGGCGCGGATCTCGCGCATGCGCTCCATCGCCTTCGCGAAGTCCGGCAAGCCTGAGGACTCGCCGCCGAGCCCGAGCTTCGCCGCCTCGCGCGCTTCGTGGACGTAATGCGCCGCGCGGATCACCGCCTTCGACGGCACGCAGCCCACGTTCAGGCAGTCGCCGCCCATCAGGTGGCGCTCGATCAGCGCCGTCTTCGCGCCGAGGCTGGATGCGAGCAGCGAGGTCACGAGCCCCGCCGTTCCGGCGCCGACCACGACCAGGTCGTAGACGCCGTCGGTTCGCGGGTTCTGCCAGGTGGGCGGATGCACGTTCGCGACGAGGTGCTCGTTGTGCTGGTCGAAGGGAGCGATGCGCAGGGACACGGGGCTACTCCTTGGCCGCGGCAGTGAGGTCGGAACCGCTCGCGTCGGCGAGGGCGCGCCGTGCGATGCGCGTCACGAGCACGGTGACGACGATGGTGGCGAGCAGGCCGACCGCGGTGAGCGCGGTCTTGCCGGCGCTCGCGCCGCCGCCCGCCGCCGCAGCTGCGACGTCGCCCGCGAGGCTGCCGAGGTACACGTAGAGGAACGTGCCGGGCAGCATGCCCGCCGCGCCGAGCACGTAGTCGCCGAGGCTCACGCGCGTGAGGCCGAGCGCGTAGTTGCCGAGCGAAAACGGGAAGACGGGCGAGAGCCGTAACAAGAACACGATCTTGCGGCCCTGCTGACCGATCGCGCGGTCGATCGCGGCGAACTGCGCGTTGCCCGCGATGCGCGCCGCCACGAAGTCGCGCGCGACGTAGCGCGCGATCAGGAACGAGAGTGTCGACCCGAGCACCGCCGCCGTGAACACGATCGCGGTGCCCTCCACGACGCCGAAGATGCCGCCGCCCGCGAGCGTGAGCGCTGCGCCGGGCAGGAACGCGACGACGCCGAGCGCGTAGCCCGCGATGAACACGATCGGCCCGATCGCGCCGAGGCTCGCGATCCACACGCGGAACTCCTCGATGCGGCCGCCCGCGTACTTGCCGAGCACGATCAGCGCCGCGACCGCGAGCAGGCCGAGCGCGAGCTTCGCCCACGGGATGCCGCGCGGCGGCGCATCGCTCATCGGCATGGGCGCATTCGTCACGGGCCTCTCCTCTCGGGTTCGCGGGCTCTGATGCTCGCTGCGCATGCGGGTCACGCGAGCGCGCCGCCGCAGCTCGAGCCGGCGCCGGCGGTGCAGCCGAAGCAGTGCGCAGCCGTGGCGATGCGCAGCCCTGACAACTCGCGCACGTCGCCCAGCTCGAACAGCGTGCGCGGACCGCGCAGCGGCAGCGCGAGGGCTTGGTTGAAGTCGCAGTCGTAGAGCGCGCCGTCCCATGCCACGGAGAGCGTGGTGCGGCACATCAACGCGGGGGTCGTCTCCGCGTTGAAGTGATTCACGAGCAGCGCCATGTACTCCGCGTGCTTGCCGCTGCGCGCGAGATCGCGGGCGAAGCGCTTGATGGGCATGTTCGTGATCGTGAGCAAGCGATCGAACGCGATGCCGAGCGCGGCGAGCTCGCGGCGGTAGTCGGCTTCGAGCTTCTGCTGCGGACCGGGCAGAAACGCACCGAGCGGGTTGTACACGAGCGCGAGCACGAGACCGCCGCCGCGCGCGTAGCCGAGCGCGTTCAGCTTGCGCAGCGCATCGAGGCTGCGCGCGTAGACGTTCTTGCCGCGCCGCGCGTCGACGTTGCCGGGCGTGTAGCAGGGGAGCGACGCGACCACTTCGACGCGCTGCTCGGCGAGGAACGCCGCGGTGTCCTCCTGACCTGGCTCGAACAGCACGGTGAGGTTGCAGCGATCGATCACGCGGCGGCCGAGCGCGCGCGCACCGCGCACGAGCGCGCGGAAGTGCGGATTCAGCTCCGGTGCGCCGCCGGTGAGGTCGAGCGTCGCGAGCTGCGGATTCTCCGCGAGCACGGCGAGCACGCGCGCGGCGAGCTCTTCGCCGAGCGCCTCGCTGCGTTTCGGGCCAGCCTCGACGTGGCAGTGGTGGCAAGCGAGGTCGCAGCGCAGGCCCACGTTCACCTGCAGCGTCGTCGTCTCCGCGCGCGCGAGCGGCGGCAGCCCGTGCTCGGCGAGCCTGCGGTCGAAGTCGAGTTGTGGCGTAGTCATTAGGGCCTCGGCCTCGGGCTTTACGCCGCTCTCGCGCGCGAGGTTACGCTGATTCGCAGCGAGGAGAGTGCATGAAGCCGGGCATTGCGTGGATCACGGGCGCCTCCTCCGGCATCGGGCGCGAGCTCGCGCGGCAGCTGGCCGGGCAGGGCTGGCGGCTCGCACTGATCGCGCGGCGCAAGCAGCGACTCGATGCGCTCGCCGCGGAGCTCGCGGCGCGGCACGGGACGCAGTCGGAGGTGATCGCGGCAGACCTGCTCGCGCCGGGCGATCTCGAGCGCGTGGCCGAGCGCATCGCCGCGGCGCCGCCGGACCTGCTCGTGAACAACGCCGGCTTCGGCACCGCGGGCGCGCTCGCGCAGCTCGACGCCGCGCGTGAGCTCGACGAGGTGCGCACTCTCGTGCTCGCGGTCGTGCGCCTCACGCGCGCGGCGCTGCCCGGCATGCTCGCCCGCGGCAGCGGCGCGATCGTGAACGTGTCCTCGCTCGCGGGCGAAGCGCCCGGCCCCTACAACGCGACCTACTCCGCGAGCAAAGCGTTCGTCACGAGCTTCAACGGGGCCGTCTACGAAGAGACGCGCGGTAGCGGCGTGCGCGTGATGGCGCTGCTGCCAGGCTTCACCGCGACCGAGTTCCAGGAAGTCGCGGGCGTCAGCCGCGACGCGATCCCGCCCGCCGCGCGCCTCAGCGCCGAGTTCGTGGTGGCCGAGGCGCTGCGCGATCTCGAGCGCGGCGCCGCGCGCTCTATTCCAGGCGCCGCATACAAGCTCGCCGCACGCGCCGAGGGCGTCCTCCCGCGCGCCCTGATCCGCCGCATCGTGGGCGAGGTCTGGCGCCGCGCGCAGCGCTGAGCCATTTGGGGTCTGGCCCCAAGTGGCGCCTCCCTCCGGGGCATCGCGCAAGTTCGCGGTTTCGCTCACCGATTGGCGGGCTAGCTTGCTGAACTGAACTTCATGTCAGTCTCGACTCCGTCACGCCCGATCGTCGATCTCAGCGCCCACCGCGCTCGCCGCGATCCCGTGCGCACGCGCGAGCGCCTGATCGCAGCCGGCACCGACCTCTTCGCGCAGCACGGGCTGCACGAGGTCACGAGCGCAGGGGTCGCACGCCACGCGGGCGTTGCGACCGGCACGTTCTACCTGCACTTCCCCGACAAGCTCGCGCTGTTCCGCACGATCGTGTTCGACGGGCTCGCCGAGCTGCGAGCGCGGCAGGACGCCGCCGGCGCGCAGCAGCCGCGCGGCACGGCCGAGGAGCTGCGTGCGCGCCTCGCCACGTTCCTCGAGTTCGCGGAGGAGAAGCGCGCGCTGATGCGCGTGCTGTTCGCGCGCAGCGCCGAGGCGGCGGGCATCGCGGACGAGATCGTGGCAGCGCTCGCGCCGGGCGTGGAGCGCAGATACGTGGCGCTCCGCGCTGCCGGGCGTCTGCCCGCGGGCGTGAGCCCGGCGGTCGCCGCGCAGGCGCGCGCCGCCGCAGTCGTGCGCATCGCGGCATGGTGGACCGAAGACCCCGCGCGCGCCACGCGCCGCGAAGTGATCGACACGCTCGTCGCCCTCGACCCCGCCGCGTTCGCGCCGAGCGTCACTCCCTAACAACCGCGCCCGACCTGGAGCCGATTCCGATGCCCCACATCACGCACGACGCCGCCTACAACACCGTTGACCGCGACGACTTCCTCGCGATGATCGAGCCCGCGCGTTACGGCACGCGCTGCGACGCCTTCGACGACATCATCTCCGCGACGCGCGATCACCACTGGGATCCGACCGATCCCGTCTACATCGATTTCGACGCCGATGCGTTCGACGTGAAGACGCAGCTGATCATGCCGCGCGAGTTCACCGTCGAGCTGCAGTGCGCGGTGAAGGACCGCCTCGACGAGGGCCAGCAGATCCGCCTCGCGAACGAATCCACACGCTTCTCGCTCTCCTCGATCCTGCACGGCGAGCAGGGCGCGCTCTCGCTCTCGGCGAGCCTCACGCACATCCTGCGCGATCCGGGCGCACAGGAGTACGCCACCAACCAGGCGCGCGAAGAGGCGCGCCACGTCGCCGGCTTCTCGCGCTACGTCGCGAAGCGCTTCGGCACGCCGCTCGGCTGCGGCTCGACGCTCGCGAGCCTGATGAACGAGCTCGTGCTCGCGCCCGAGGTCTACAAGAAGCTCGTCGGCATGCAGATGCTGATCGAGGGCCTCGCGATGGGCGCCTTCGCGACGTTCCACTCGATGACGAACGATCCGGTGCTGCGCCGCCTGATCCAGCTCACCATGAGCGACGAGGCGTTCCATCACAAGTTCGGAAAGATCTGGGCGGATCGGACGATCTCGAAGCTCAGCGAGGAAGAGCACATCGTCGTCGAGGACTGGGCGGCGAAGTGCTTCCAGACCTTGCTCTTCAATCTCATCAACGCGGAGCAGAAGCAGGCGATCTACCCGCAGTTCGGGCTCGAGTGGCAGTGGGTGCGCGGCGCGGTACTCGAAGCGTTCACCGACAAGGATCGCCGCCAGGCGATGACGCAGAGCACGAACATCTTCCGCGTACTGATCAAGACCTTGCTGAAGGCCGGCATCATCACCGAGCGCACGCGCGCGGTGTACGCGGGCTGGGTCGACATGAACGAGCTGCAGCGTGAGGGCGACGAAGTGATCGGTCACGAGCTCGCGATGCAGACCGTCGCCGAGCTGCGCGACCTGAACGCGCAGCAAGCGAAGGTGATGAGCCGCGCGCTGAAGGAGCGCCGCGCGAGCTGAGCAAGGGCTGCGCTCGCCTACTGGTACTCGATCACCAACACAGGCGCGCGAGTTCCATTCGCGGCTTCGGCGGTGCGCTTGCCCACACCGTTGACGAGAAGCGTGAGAGCGTTCCCGGAGGCCCAACCGGGCTGGCTGAGGATCTCGCTCACGATGGGCGCGAGGTTTGGCGTGCGCTGGTCGACGCCTGCGACCTGAGCTGTCGGCCACGGAGCGGGAGCCCAGGTGACACTCGAAGTTGTCCGCGCGCGACTCGAGAGCGAGAACGGCGTCGTCGCAAATGGGGTGGAGTTGGCGACGCGCTTGCCGGTGAGGGTGAGGGTGCAGCTGGCCGTGGTGACTTCATCCGCCTCGAACTGCACGTAGGCATTCGTGATCGTCGCGGTCGCTGGGATGGCGATGTTCGTGAAGCGCAGGGCGACGGTTTGGTTGCCGCCCGCGTCGACCACGAGCTCGAGGTCGGAGCTGTTCAGGTCCACCACGCCCGTGGCGAGCTCCGAACCTGCTCGGCGGAAAGCCGAGCGACGTGTCGATCAAGCTGGCCGGGCACGACGTGTCGGGCTGGCAGGCGGTCGTCGACGCCCACTACGACCGACTGGTCGCCGACCTCGCCGCCGCAGGCATCGAGGTCGTGCCACAAGCCGAAGTCCGCGCGCAGAAGGAGTACGCGGCGATCGCGAAGGCCGCCGTCGCGTTGCCGAAGGAAGTCGGCGGCAAGGCGGGGAAGGGCACTTATTACGGCGCACGCGATCTCCCGGTCGTGGTGCAAGACGAGCTCGCGGTGTTCCAACGCGGCTTCAAGCTCGAGGGCGGCCTGTTCGGCGGGAAACCCGTCGAGGATCTCTACATGAGCGGTGGCTCGAAGATCGCGGCGAGCTTCAGCACGGGCGCCGTGCTCGCTGCGGAGCGCCAGCTCGCAAGGAAGCTCGACGCGCACGTGCTGAAGGTGCGGCTCACCGTCCTTCCCGCGCAGCTCACGGCGGACCGAGACTTCTGGAAGGGCGGCGGCGTCGAGACTAACGCGGCCGTCGCACTGGTGCCGCTCGTCAATCGGTACTTGTTCTCCGGGCCGGACGGCAAAGACGCGCGCCTGTCCGTGAAGCGAGACCTCGTGAGTACGCGCAGCACCGGCCAACTGAAGGACGTGACCTCGGCCGCGCAGAAGGTCAACCAAATCGCCGGCGTCGGCGTTCGCGTGGTCGGCGCGCTGTACGGCGTCTCGACGCCGGGGGCGATCGGCAAGGTGAAGGACTACGAGTTCCGCGTGGACAACGCCGCGTACCCGGGCGTCGTCGCGGAGACCCTGACGACCGCGCACGAGCTCTTCCTCGCGCGCCTGCTCGAAGCACGCGACGCCGCGGAGGACTGAGCGGGCGGCGTGCGGATCAGGCCGCCGCCGCGGTGTCGTCTTCCTTCAGCGCCGTCGCGATCTCGGCGATCACGCCCTTCGCGTCGCCGAACACCATGATCGTGTTGTCGGCGTAGAAGAGCGCGTTGTCGATGCCTGCGAAGCCGGGATTCTTCGAGCGCTTGATCGCGATCACGACGCGCGACTTGTCGGCGTCGATGATCGGCATGCCGAAGATCGGCGACGACTTGTCGCTGCGCGCCGCGGGGTTCACCACGTCGTTCGCGCCCACGATCACGCACACGTCGCACTGCGGCATGTCGGGATTGATCTCGTCCATCTCGAGCAGCGCCTCGTACGGAATGTCGGCCTCGGCGAGCAGCACGTTCATGTGGCCGGGCATGCGCCCCGCGACGGGGTGGATGGCGAACTTCACGTCGATGCCGCGCTTCGTGAGCGAGTCGTACACCTCGCGCACGCGGTGCTGCGCCTGCGCGACGGCCATGCCGTAGCCGGGCACGATCACGACGCGCTGCGCGTTGGCGAGGTAGTCCGCGGCGTCGTGCGCGCTCGCGCCCTTCATCACGCGCTCCTCGACCTGGCCGCTCGCCACCTGCACCTGTCCGAACGCGCCGAACAGCACGTTGGTGAAGGAGCGGTTCATCGCCTTGCACATGATCACGCTCAGGATGAAGCCCGACGCGCCGTCGAGCGCGCCCGCGATGATCAGCAGCTGATTCTCGAGCACGAAGCCCATCGCGACCGCGGCGAGGCCGGCGTACGAGTTCAGCAGCGAGATCACGGTGGGCATGTCGGCGCCGCCGATCGGGATGATCAGCAGCACGCCGAACAAGAGGCTCAGCGTGATCACGACGGGGAACAGGTAGGACTTGGTCGGGTCGGCGATCAGCGCGAGGCCGGCGAGGATCGCAATCCCCAACAACACGAAGTTCACCGCGTTCTGGCCGCGGTAGGTGATCGGCCGCGTCGGGATCACTTCCTGAAGCTTGCCCGCCGCCATCAGCGAGCCGGTGAAGGTCAGGAAGCCGAGCAGCACCTCCACCACGATCGCGCCGGTTCGGAACGAGGTGAGCGTGCCTTCTTCGAGCCAGATCAGGTACTTCGCGGTGCCGACGAGGCCCGCGGCGAGTCCGCCGAACGCGTGCGAGATCGCCGTTCGCTGCGGCACCGCAGTCAGCGGCACGCGCGAGAGCGGCACGCCGACGGCGATGCCCGCGAGCGCGGCGAGGCCGATCCACAGGTAGTGCTCGACGTGTGGGTCGAGCAGCGTGCCGAAGATCGCGAGGCCCATGCCGACGACGCCCGCGAGCACGCCGCGGCGCGCGGTGTTGGGGCGATTCAGCCAGCGCAGCGAGAAGATGAAGAGCATCGCCGCCGCGAGATAGGAGAGGTGCGTGACGATCTCGCTCACGACTTCGGCCCCTTCTCCTTGAACATCTTCAGCATGCGGTCCGTGATCAGGAAGCCGCTGACGATGTTCGTGATCGAGGCGAACACCGCGATGGCGCCGAGCACCGTCGTCAGCGTGTCCTTCTGCTCGCCCGCGATCAGGATCGAGCCGACCACCGCGATCGCGGAGATCGCGTTCGTGAGCGACATCAGCGGCGTGTGCAGCAGCCGCGAGACGTTCTGGATCACGCTGAAGCCGACGAAGGTCGCCAGCATCAGCGCGAACAGCATGGAGAAGCCGAGATCGAGGTCCACGCGTGCGCTCCTTGCGCGCGAGCCAGCGGCGGAAAGCGCGGCTCGGAGCGCCGCTAGCTAGCTAGCGCGCGGGGGCGATGCAAGGCGGCGGCGTGGCTACGCGCGGCGACGGGACGTGCGCTTCTTGGCGGGAGCCGTCGCAGGCTTTCTCGCACGAACCGTGTGCGGGCGACGAACGAGCGGCGGCGATGAGGTGGGGAAGCCATCCGCGTACTTGCGAGCCGGCTTGATTCCGAAGGTCTCGAACCGCACCCGGTCCCAGAGGTACTCCGGCGAGAAGTCAGCGCCGTTCGGCCAGCACAAAGTCCGATCGACGAAGAGCCTCGCGAAGTATGCGGGGTCTACGAGTGGCTCGAAGATCGCTCCCCACAGCTCGGATCGAAGGTCCAGTTCGCCCGTGAGCCCGTCCGCGAACTGCAACCAGACGCGGTGCGCGCCGAGCGGCCTCGCAGCGACGACGGGCGAGTAGTCGCGACGCGTCTTTTTCGTACTCATTCGAGCGGCTCGATTCGCGCGAGCGGGAGCCTCTGCCGGGCAGCGTCCCAGTTGGCGATCAGCTCGTCGCCGTGAAGGTTGGCCCACTCGCGGACGAGCCTGAGCGCGCGGGATGGAAAGTCCCCGACCACGCGGCCCGTTCGGATGTAGAAGTCGATCTCATGGCTGCCGTAGATCGCATGGAAGTGCGGCGGTCCATGATCGCGGGTGTGCATCTGAATCACGATCCCAAAGAACCTGCTGATCTCGGGCACAGCGCTCTCGAGCGCGTGGGACTTCGCGCGCGCTCGGGGTGAGCGCGGGCAACCTACCGCCGCGGGCTGCCTCAGCAACGAGACCGCGCGTTCACGCGCGTTGAAACGCCTCGCGCGCGCTGGCAGAGTCCGCCGCTTCGCGCGCAGCACGCGCTCCGTCGGCGCGCGGCAAAGGAGCGTCCATGTCGCAGATCAGCTTCGCCGGCCGCGTGGCCGTCATCACCGGCGCCGGGGGTGGGCTCGGCCGCACGTACGCGCTCGAGATCGCGCGGCGCGGCGGGCGCGTCGTCGTGAACGACCTCGGCGGCAAGCCCGATGGCTCCGGGGCGAGCACGAGCATGGCCGACCAGGTCGTGAAGGAGATCGCCGAAGCCGGCGGGCAGGCCGTCGCGAACTACGACTCCGTGTCCACGCCCGAAGGCGGCAGGGCGATCGTGCAGACCGCGCTCGACCACTTCGGGCGTGTCGACATCGTGATCAACAACGCGGGCATCCTGCGCGACAAGACCTTCGCGAAGCTCACGCCGGAAGAGCTCGAGATCGTGCTCGACGTGCACCTGAAGGGCGCGTTCTACGTCACGCAGCCCGCGTTCCCGGTGATGAAGCAGAACGGCTACGGGCGCATCCTCTTCACCGCGTCGGCGGCGGGCGTGCTCGGCAACTTCGGGCAGACCAATTATGGCGCCGCGAAGATGGGCCTCGTCGGCCTCTCGAACGTGCTCGCGATCGAGGGCGCCAAGAACGGCATCCAGTGCAACGTGATCACGCCGATCGCGAACACGCGGCTCACGCAGGACCTGTTAGGCCCGATCGCCGCGAAGCTCGCGCCCGAGTGCGTCACGCCGCTCGCGCTCTACCTCGTCTCGGAGCAGTGCACGCTCACGCACGAGATCTTCACGGTGGGCGGCGGCCGCTACGCGCGCTTCTTCATCGGCATGAACGAGGGCTGGGTGAAGCCCGGCGGCGCGCCGGCGTCGATCGAGGAGATCGCGGGCCACATCGACGAGATCCGCGACACCACGAAGTTCACGATCCCGAGCGGCGTCGGCGACGAGCTGCGCGTGACCGCGAAGCTGTTCAAGTCATAGTCGACTCGTCCGCGCTGATCGCCAGCGAGGTTTGCGGCGATCGAGCAGGAGCGCGGAGGAGCTGATCCCCTCACCCGCTGGAGCCCACATGCCCATCAACCCCGCAGAAGCCCTGGCCGCGAAGTTTCCGTCCGCCGAGACGAGCTACGAGGTGGACGACGTGATCCTCTACCACCTCGGCATCGGCGCGGGCGTGCCGCAGACCGACGCGAACGAGCTCGAGTACACGTACGAGAAGAACCTGAAGGTGCTGCCGAGCTTCGGCGTGATCCCGACCTTCGGCGCGATGGGCGGCTCGCTCTTCAACACGCCGGGGCTCAAGTTCAACCCCGCGATGCTGCTGCACGGCGAGCAGGACATCGAGATTCACCGGCCGCTGCCCACGAGCGCGAAGCTCGTGAACGAGTCGCGCATCGCGGCGCTCTACGACAAGGGCAAGGCCGCGCTCGTCGTGTTCGAGGTGAAGACGAGCGAGAAGGGTGGCGCTCCGCTGTTCACGAATCGCTTCTCGCTCTTCCTGCGCGGCGAAGGCGGCTTCGGCGGCGACAGCGGCCCGAAGGTCGGCAACGACGCGCCGCAGCGCGCGCCCGATCTCGTGGTGGAATCGAAGACGCTGCCGCAGCAGGCGCTGCTCTATCGCCTCAGCGGCGACAAGAACCCGCTCCACGCGGATCCCGGCTTCGCGAAGATGGGCGGCTTCGACGTGCCGATCCTGCACGGCCTGTGCTCGTTCGGGATCGTGTGCAAAGCCGCCGTCGACAAGGCCCTCGGCGGAGACGTCACGAAGGTGGCGCGGTATCAGGCGCGCTTCGCGGGCGTGTTCTTCCCCGGCGAAACGATGGTCACGTCGATCTGGAAGGAAGGGGCGAGGTTGCTCGTGAGCAGCATCTCGAAGGAGCGCGGCACGCCCGTGGTGAGCAACGCTGCTGTCGAGCTTCGGGGCTGATGGGCTTGCGGCTGACCTCGCATGCATCCTGGCCAGCTTCGTTGCGCGGCCCTCGACGTATGTGACATACGCCGTCGGGCCGCGGCGCCTCGCTGGCCAGGCGCCTGCGAGGTCAGGACCGAGGTTCACGGGAAGAAAAGAGAGCAGGAGTCCGCATGAGCATTCTCGATCGATTCTCTGTCGCGGGGCAGGTGGCTGTCGTTACGGGTGGTGGGCGCGGCATCGGTGAGGGGATTGCGCTCGGGCTCGCGGAGGCGGGCGCGGATGTCGTGCTCGCGGCGCGGCGCACCAAGGAGGTGGAGGCGGTCGCGGAGAAGGTGCGGAAGCTCGGGCGGCGCGCGCTGGCGGTGACGACGGACGTGATGAAGATCGAGCAGGTCGAGGCGCTCGCGAAGACTGCCTTCGAGCGCATGGGCCGGCTCGACATCTGGGTGAGCAACGCCGGTGGCGCCGACGACCGCGTGCCGCGCACGTTCCTCGATATGCCCGAACGCCAGTGGGACTTCCAGCTCAACCTGAATCTCAAGGCGGTGTGGACCGGCGCGCAGGCGGCGGCGCGCATCATGAAGGACCACGGCGGCGGCAAGATCATCAACATCTCGTCCTCCGCGGCCGGCGCGGCGGCGCCGTTCAACGGCCCGTACGCCGTCGCGAAGAGCGGCGTGAACAACCTCACGCAGACCCTCGCCGTCGAGATGGCGCCGCTCGGCATTCGCGTGAACGGCGTCTCGCCGGGACCGATTCCGACAGAGGTGTTCCTCGAGTTCACGAAGATCAAGCCCGAGGAGATTCCGCAGCTCGGCAAGCGCCTGAACATCCCGCTCGGGCGCGTGGGAACGCCGGAGGACATCGCGCCGGCGGTCGTCTACCTCGCTTCGGATGCATCGTCTTGGATGACGGGGCAGACGATCGTGGTGCGCGGCGGGCCCTAACAACCTCACGTAGCAGGAGCATGCCATGAAGTTCGGACTCGCGTTCGCGGCGAGCATGGGCGTCGAAGGCCCGGCGGCGCTGGAGATCTGCCGGCGCGCGGAGGCTGCCGGCTTCGAGTCGGTGTGGGGCGGCGAGCACGTCGTGCTGCCCACGCGCATGACGTCGAAGTATCCGTATACCGCCGACGGCAAAATTCCCGCGGAGCCCGACACGCCGATTCCGGATCCGCTGATCTGGCTCGCGTTCGCCGCCGCCGCGGCGCAGAAGCTGCGCCTCGGCACGTGCATCCTGATCGTCCCGCAGCGCAATCCGGTCGTGCTCGCGAAGGAGCTCGCCACGCTCGATCGCCTCTCGGGCGGACGCGTCGAGCTCGGACTCGGCGTGGGCTGGCTGCGCGAAGAGTTCGAGGCGCTCGGCGTGCCCTGGGAACGCCGCGGCGAGCGCAACGACGAGTACATCGCCGCGATGCGCGCGCTGTGGGCCGGACCGCACGCCGAGTTCCACGGCAAGTTCGTCGACTTCCCGCCGGTCACGTGCAGCCCGCGCCCCGTGCAGCGCTCGATCCCGATCCTCGTCGGCGGCGACACGGACGCCGCGATCGCGCGCGCAGTGCGCATCGCCGACGGCTACTTCCCGGGCGAAGGCGACGCCACGCGCCTCGCCGCGTTGATCGCACGGCTGCGCGAGGCCGAGAAGCGCGCCGGCGGGGAGCCCGGCCGCATCCAGATCAACGCCATGTTCGGCGCGCAGATGGCGGACCCCGTCGCGGGAGCGCACCAGCTTGCGGAGCTCGGCGTCGCGCGCGCGATGCTGCCTGCGTTCTTCTTCGCGGGGCCGGGCGGCCTCGATCGCCTCAGCGAGTTCGGCGAACGCGTGATTCGCCGCGTCGGCTAGCGCGGCTGACTTCGCTCGGCTTCGCCGCGCTGCGCGCTTCGCTTGCGCACTCCGCTTGCGGCGCGGCTCAGCTTCCGAGCGGCTGCCACGAGTGGCGCCAGATGCGCCACTCGCCGGCGGCGTCGCGGCGCAGCACGTCGAGGTAGCGCGATCTCGTGGCGGCCTCGGTCAGCGCGCCGGGCTCCGTCACGCCGACCCCGGGGTTCTTCTGCGTGAGGTGGATCGTGTAGTCGTACTCGGCGACCGCGACGTCGCCGAGCACCGTGACTTCCGGCGCGCTGTGAATCTCGATGCGATACGTCGCCGGGCCGAACACGCCCTCGAGAAACTCGCCGTAGCGCTTCGCGGTGTCGATCGCGGGCGCGCCCGGCGGCATCAGCCGCACGTCGGGATGCAGCACGCGCAGGTAGCCCGGGATGCTGCTGCCCTCGACGGCGCGGCGGTACTCGGCGTAGAGGGACTCGATCTTGCGGCGCTCGCTCGCGGCATCCGTGCTGCTCATGCGTCTCCTTTCACTCAATCGCGCTCATCAGGCCGATCAACTCCTTCACCAGCTTCGCGCAGGTTGCGGCCGTGATCCCGCCCACGTCGCGATGCGGGTTGAGCTCGACGAGGTCGGCGCCAACGATCGGCGCGCGCGGATTCCCCGCCAGCGCGTGCAGCACGTCGAGTGCCTGTCGCGTCGTGAAGCCGCCGCCTTCGGGGTGCGAGACGCCGGGCGCGAACGCGGGATCGAGCCCGTCGACGTCGAACGAGACGTAGACGGGCGTGTCGAAGCGCAGCGCCGCGGTGCGCGCCCAGTGGCGCATTTCGATGAGCTCGACGCCGAAGCGCGCGGCCTGCTCGCGCTGGTGCGCGTGGAGCGAGCGCACGCCCACCTGCACGAGTCGCGTCGCGAGCCCGGCTTCCATGATTCGCGCGAACGGACACGCGTGCGAGAAGCGGTTGCCTTCGTAGTGGTCGTAGAGGTCCGGGTGCGCGTCGAAGTGGAGGATCGTGAGCGGCTGCGCGCGCGGCGCGACGGCGCGAACGATCGGCAGGGTGATCGAGTGATCGCCGCCGAGCGAGAGCGGCTTCGCGCCGCGGGCGAGCACGCCGGCGATCGCGGCCTCGATCACGGCTTGCCACGCATCGCTCTCGGGCACGGCGATGTCCCCGTGATCCGACCACAGGCCCGGCTCGGCGAGGTCGAGGCCGAGCTCGGTCCAGAGGTTCGAGGAATCGCTTTGCAGCGCTGCGCGAATCACCGGCGGAGCATCCGCCGCCCAGCGCAGGAACGAGGACTGCGCGTCGTAGCGAAAGCCGAGCAGCGCGACGCGCGCGGGTGCGGGGTCGGGGTTCGTCACGAGTGCGAGTCTCCGCGCCCGCGCGCACTCGCGTCAACGCCTTGCCGCACCGCCCGTCGCCGTTACCGTGCGCGCCGCTTCGCTCGAGGTATGCGCAATGTCTGCCGGGGTCTCTCACTCCTAGCCGGTTCGGCCGCGACGCTTTCGTCCGCGCGCTCTGACGCGCGACGTGTGCCGCGGCCTTGGTGAGTGCAAGCGGCGCTTCGCCGCGCGCACATCTCGGCTAGTCCGAGAGACCTCTCTCGCGCCGCCTGCGCGGCGCGTTTCGAGCAGACGATGGGACGCACATTCCGGCACGACCCGGACGAGCCGCACGCGCGCGAGCCGCGGCGCGAGTCCGAGAGCGACACATTCCGGTGTCAGCACTGCCGCGCGGAGATTCCGCGCGCGGCGTTCGGCACCGAGCACCGCAATCACTGCCCGCTCTGCCTGTGGAGCGTGCACGTCGACGAGCGCCCGGGCGACCGGCGCGCGGCGTGCCGCGGCGGCATGGAGCCGATCGCGGTGTGGGTGCGCGACTCGGAGGAGTGGGCGCTCGTGCACCGCTGCGGCACCTGCCACGTCGTGCGCGTGAACCGCATCGCGGGCGACGACAACGAGTACGCGCTGCTGACGCTCGCGGCGCGCCCGATGGCGCTGCCGCCGTTTCCGGTGACGCGGCTTCGCAAGTGAGCGCGTTCGCTCGCGCAGCCGAGCGAAGCGGACGCGGTAGCCTCGTCGCGTGAGTGAATCCGTCGACGCGCTTGCTCCCTTCAGCCCCGCCGCGCGCGAGTGGTTCGCCTCCGCGTTCGCGGCGGCGACTCCCGTGCAGCGCGACGGCTGGGCGCGCATCGCGGCCGGCGAGCACGCGCTGCTGCTCGCGCCGACGGGCAGCGGCAAGACGCTCGCGGCGTTCTTCTACGCGATCGATCAGCTCGGCAGCGCGCCGCGCGACGGCGGCGCCCGAGGTGTCGAGCTGCTCTACATCTCGCCGCTGAAGGCGCTCGTCGCCGACATCGAGCGCAATCTGCGCGCGCCCCTCGTGGGCGTGGCGCGAGCGGCGGACCGCATCGGCGCGCGCTTCGCGGCGCCGCGCGTGGCGCTGCGCACGGGCGACACGCCCGTGCGCGATCGGCGCACGCAGGCGCGCGATCCCGCCGAGATCCTCGTCACGACTCCGGAGTCGCTCTACCTGATCCTCGGCTCCGCGCAGCGCGAGACGCTGCGCGCGGTGCGCTGGATCGTGGTGGACGAAGTGCACGCGCTCGCGGCGACCAAGCGCGGCGCGCACCTCGCGCTCTCGCTCGAACGCGTCGCAGCGTTGTGCGGCGAGCGCGAGCCGCAGCGCATCGGGCTCTCGGCGACGGCTCGCCCGGTGAGCGAGGTGGCGCGATATCTCGGCGGCTCGCGCGCCGTCGCGATCGTCGACGCGACGGGGCCGCCGAGGCTCGACCTCACGATCTCGGTGCCCGTGCCAGACATGACGAAGCCGGGCACTGCGGCGCGAGTCACGCTGAGCGCGCGCGAGCCCGAGGTGCACGAGATCGCGCTGCCGGGGCACGAGGCGAGCGCTGGGTCGGAGCTGCTCGCGCCGTTCAAGTCGCGCGCGAAGGGCGCCGGCGGCGAAGACCCGGACACGAGCCTCTGGCCGGCGATCTATCCGAAGCTGTTGGAGGCGATCCGCGCGCATCGCAGCACGATCCTGTTCGTGAACAGCCGCGGCCTGTGCGAGCGGCTCGCGCGGCGCCTCAACGAGCTCGCGGAAGAAGATCTCGTGCGCGCGCATCACGGTTCGATCGCGCACGAGCAGCGCCGCGCGATCGAAGAAGATCTCAAAGCGGGGCGGCTGCGCGCGATCGTGGCGACGAGCTCGCTCGAGCTCGGCATCGACATGGGCGCGGTCGACCTCGTGCTGATGGTCGAGTCGCCCGGCGCGGTCTCGCGCGGCCTGCAGCGCGTCGGCCGCGCGGGGCATCAAGTCGGCGCCGCGAGCCGCGGCCTGATCTTCCCGAAGCACCGCAGCGACCTGCTCGAAGCGACCGTCGTCGCGAAGGGCATGCGCGCCGGCGCCGTCGAGTCGCTGCGCGTGCCACACACGCCGCTCGACGTGCTCGCGCAGCAGATCGTCGCGATCACCGCGCTCGAAGGTTGGGACGTGAGCGCGCTGCACGACTTGTTACGGAGAAGCGCGAGCTACGCCGACCTGTCGCGCGAGCTGCTCGGCTCGGTGCTCGACATGCTGGCGGGCCGCTATCCGAGCGCGGACTTCGCGGAGCTGAAGCCGCGCATCACCTGGGACCGCGAGCGCGACCGCATCGAGGCGCGGCCGGGCGCGGGCAAGGTCGCGCTGCTCTCGGGCGGCACGATTCCCGATCGCGGGCTCTACGGCGTTCACGTGGGCGCCGACGGCCCGCGTGTGGGCGAGCTCGACGAAGAGATGGTGCACGAGACGCGCGCGGGCGAGATCGTGACGCTCGGCGCCTCGAGCTGGCGCGTCGCCGAGATCACGCGCGATCGCGTGATCGTGAACCCCGCGCCCGGCGAGCTGGGCAAGCTCCCGTTCTGGCGCGGCGACGGCCCCGGCCGGCCGCTCGAGCTGGGCCGCGCGCTCGGCGCGTTCGTGCGCGAGCTGGGCGAGCAAATCGGGCCGGACGCCGCCGCCGGTGAGACATTTCGGCCCGGCCAGAATGATCGCCCCTCGCGCGATCGCGCCGAGGCGTGGCTCGCCGCGCACTGGGATCTCGACGCGTACGCCGCGCGCAATCTCGTGGACTACGTGCAGGAGCAGCGCGAGGCAACGGGCTCACTGCCGAGCGATCGCAGCATCACGATCGAGCGCTTCCGCGACGAGCTCGGCGACTGGCGCGTGTGCATCCTCACGCCGTTCGGCTCGCGCTTGCACGGGCCGTGGGCGCTCGCGATCCAGGCGCGCCTCGCGGCGGAGAAGGCGACCGAGGTGCACGCGCTGTGGAACGACGACGGCATCGCGCTGCGCTTCCCCGACGCCGACGAGGCGCCGCCGACCTCGCTGTTCTTGCCCGAGCCCGAGGAGGTGCGCGACCAGGTGGTCGAGCAGGTGGAGCGCTCGGCGCTCTTCTCCGGCCAGTTCCGCGAGAACGCGGCGCGCGCGTTGTTGTTGCCGCGCTGGCGGCCGGGCGGGCGCACGCCGCTCTGGAGCCAGCGCCTGCGCGCGCAGACGCTGCTCGGCATCGCGCGCGGCTTTCCCTCGTTCCCGATCTTGCTCGAGACGTATCGCTCGTGCCTGCAGGACGCCTTCGACCTGCCCGCGCTCGAGGACTTGCTCGCGCAGATTCGGCGGCGCGAGGTGCGCATCGACGACGTCGAGACGCGCAGCGCGTCGCCGTTCTCGCGCAATCTGGTCTTCGCCTACACCGCGGCGTTCCTCTACGAGTACGACAACCCCGTCGCCGAGAAGCGCGCGCACGCGTTGTCGCTCGATCGCGCGATGCTGCGCGAGCTGCTCGGCCACGAGGAGCTGCGCGAGCTGCTCGACCTCGCGGTCGTCGAGGAGGCCGAGGCCGAGCTGTGCGGGCGTGCGCCCGAGTTTCGAGCGCGCGCTGCGGAGCAGCTGTTCGACTTGTTGCGGCGCGTGGGCGATCTCAGCGACGCCGAGATCGAGGAGCGCAGCGAGGGCGACGCGCGCGCTTGGCTCGAAACGCTCGCGGCGGAGCGGCGGGTCGCGCGCGTGCGCATCGCGGGCGAACCTCGCTGGATCGCGGCGCACGAGGCCGGGCTCTATCGCGACGCGTTCGGCGTGAGTCCGCCCGCGGGTCTGCCCGCCGAGTTCCTCGAAGCGGCGCCGGATGCAATCGCGAGCGTGGTCGCGCGTTTCGCGCGCCGGCGCGGTCCCTTCGTGACGGGTGACCTCGCTTCGCGCTACGGGCTTCCGCTCGCGCAGGCCGAGCTCGCGCTCGCGAGTCTCGAAGCGCGGGGGAAGCTCGCGAGCGGAGACTTCCGCCCCGGCGGCGCCGCGCGCGAGTGGTGCGACGCCGACGTGCTGCAGTTGTTACGGCGCCGCTCGCTCGCCCGGCTGCGCGGCGAGGTGGCGCCGGTCGAGTCGCGCGCGCTGGTGCGCTTCCTGCCGGAGTGGCAAGGCGTCGCGAGCGGCGGCTCCCTCGCCGACGCGCTCGATCGCCTCGAAGGCGTGCCGCTGCCGTGGAGCGAGCTCGAGCGCGCGGTGCTGCCCGCGCGCGTGAAGAGCTTCGACCCGCGCGCGCTCGACGAGCTCTCCGCGCTCGGCGCGCTGGTGTGGATCGGCGCGGGCGCGCTCGGCGATCGCGACGGTCGCGTCGCGCTCTATCGCCGCGAGCGCGCCGCGTTGCTCGCGGATTCGCCCATCGCGCCCGATTCGCTGAGTCCCCTCGCGCAATCGATCCTCGCGCAGCTCACGGCCCGCGGCGCTCTCTTCTTCGGCGAGCTGCTCGCGGCGAGCGGCGGCGCCTCGGCCAAGGACGTACTCGACGCACTCTACGAGTTGGTGTGGGCGGGCCTTGCGACGAACGACACCTTCGCGCCGCTGCGCAGCCTCGGCACGCGCGCTCCGCTGCGGCGCGGCGCGCTGCCCGGCGGCGCAGCGGGGCGTTGGTCGAGCGTCGCGAGCGTGCTCGCGAGCGCGATCTCGGACACGCAGCGCGCGCACGCACGCGCGGGCGTGCTGCTCGAGCGCTATGGCGTGCTCGCGCGCGAGGCGTTCGCGCAGGAGCACTGGCGCGGCGGTTTCGGCGGCGTGTACCCGGTGCTGCGCGCGATGGAGGAGGCGGGCAAGGTGCGCCGCGGCCACTTCGTCGCGGGTTATCAGGGCGCGCAGTTCGCCTACGCCGGCGCGGTGGATCGCCTGCGCGCGGCGCGCACTCCGTACGAGGCGAACGCGAACGCCGCTGCCGCGCTGCTCGTGCTCGCCGCGTGCGATCCCGCCGTGCCGTTCGGGACGCTGCTGCCGTGGCCGACGCCCAGCTCGCCCCTCGCGCGTCCACGGCGCTCGGTCGGCGCGCGCGTCGCGCTCGCCGACGGCGTGCTCCTCGCTTTCATCGAGCGCGGCGCGAAGAAGCTGTGGACGTTCCGCGACGCCACCGAAGCGCAGCCGGAGCTCCTCGCTCGCGCAATGCGCGCGCTCTTCGCGGACCGCTCGCTCGCGGTCGTGCGCCTCGAAGAGATCGACGGCGCGCCCGCCGCCGAGTCGCCGCTCGCCGAGGCGCTGCTGCGCGGCGGCTTCCGGCGCGGCTACCGCGGGCTCGAGCTCGAACGGTCGGCGGCGAGTCGAGAGATCTAGGTGCCCGAGGGCGACACGCTCTACCGGGCCGCGCGCTGGCTCCACGACGAGCTGGCGGGCCGCGCGATCGACGCGCTCTGGATTCGCGGGCGCGGCCTCCTCCCCGGCGGAGTCGTGACGGAGTCGCGCGCGCTCGGGAAGCACGTGCTCGTCGGCCTCGCTGCGCACGCGAAGGAAGGCGAGGGCGCGCTGCAGCCGGACGCCGTGCTGCACTTCCACCTCGGCATGTACGGGAAGATCCGGCGCTACGACGTGGCGTTCGCGGGCGAGACGTCGCTCACCTCGCTCTGGATCGCGCGCGGCGACACGCGCTGGATCGTGTTCCGCGCGATGACGGCCGAGTTGTTACGGCGCAGCGCGCTCTCCGATCACCCGCAGCTCGCGAAGCTCGGTCCCGACGTGCTCGCGCCTCGCCTCGACCTCGCCGCAGTCGTCGCACGCGCGCGCGCTGCGCATCGCCCGACGATCGCGGACCTCCTCGTCGATCAGCAGGTGGCGGCCGGCATCGGGAATCGCTGGAAGTGCGAGGCGCTCTTCCACGAGGGCGTGCATCCGCAGACGCAGCCCGAGGCGCTGAGCGACGCGCAGCTGCTCGCGCTCTACCGGCGCGCGCGCGAGCTGATGGCCGACGCCGTCGCGCGCGGCGGGCGCGACGCGCACTTCCCGACGCCGCGCGGCGCGCCGCACGGGCGCAGCTGGGTCTACGGCCGCGACGGGCGCCCGTGTCCCGCGTGCGGCGCGCCGATTCGCGTCGCGCGCATGGGCGACGACGCGCGGGGCGTGTGGTGGTGCGCGCGCTGCCAGCGCGGGTGAGTTACGCCGCCGGCGCGATCAGCGCGTCGAGCGCGGGCCACTCGACCGCGCTCTGCGCCGCGAACGCCTGAATCAACAGCTCGCGATCCTCGGCGCCATCGCCTGCGCGGAACTTCGCGACCGCCTCGGCGAGCCTCTCGCGCGCGGGCTCGGCGGGATTGTCGTTCTTCAAAATCCCGTTCTCGTGCTCGATGCCGAGCGCGTCGAGCCATTCCGTGAGCAGGTCGCGCCGCACTTCGAGGAAGTAGGCCGCGAGCACTTCCTCCGCGATCGGCGAGGCCGCGAAGCGCGCGAGCGCCGAGCGCACGAACTGCGCCTGCTTCTCCTTGCTCTGCTTCATCATGAACTGCGGGCGCGCCTTGAGCGTCACGCACGCCGCGCCGACGGCCTGCGTGTACACACCCGGCAGCTTCGCCTTCACTTGCTGCAGCACGTGGAGCGCACGCTCCTGCGACATGTGGCCGAAGATCTCGTGCGGCTTCATCTCGTCTCCTTCGCGAATGCGACGCGGGTGCAGGACGTGAGCGTGAGCACGAGCGCGCCGGCGAGCGCGGTGTGCAGCGCCGTGATCTCGACGCGCAGCTCGAGCAGCACGTTGGCGACGCCGACTGCGATCTGCACGAACACCAGCACCGCGGCGAGTCGCGCCTTCTTCGAGATCTGCGGAATTGCGCGCGTCGCCCACACCATCGAAAGCACAAACAGCGCGAGCAGGTAGCCGTTCGCGCGGTGGTGGACGTGGAGGCCGACGGGGTCGCTCATGCCCCACACCGGGAACCAGCGCTCGTCGTAACAAGCGGGCCAGCGCCAGCAGGCGAGGCCCGCGTAGCGCGACGAGAGCTGGCTGCCGAGAAACACTTGGAAGAACAGGAAGAGCGCGCTGAGCGCGACGGACCACCTCGCAGCGCGCGCGAGCGGCGCGGGTGCGGGCTCGCCTCGCGCGAACGCGCGCAGCGTGAGACCGAGCCACAGCACCGAGGCGTTCCACACGTTCCCGACGATCAGGTGCGAGGTGACGCTCCACGACGCGAGCAGGTGCCACACGGTGAGCGCGCCGAGCAGGCCCTGGACGGCGAGCAGCGCGAAGCTCACTCCCCAGGTGGCACCGGCGACGCGGCGCAGCGTGGCGTCGCGGAGGATCAGCGCGCCGAGCGTGAGGAACGTCACGCCGAACGCCCAGCCCACGTAACGGTGCGATACCTCCCAAGCGACCTTGAAGTCGAACTGCGGCACCACTTCGCCGAAGCACAGCGGCCAATCCGGGCACGCGAGACCCGCGCCGTGTGCGCGCACGAGCGCGCCGAGCATGATGTTCGCGAGGATGAAGCCGTTGAAGACGAAGCACGCGCGGGCGAGCGCGGCGGCGCGCGTGCGGGCGAGTGCGTCGGCTGCAGACATGGGCGGCGCACGGTAGAGGACGCGCACCTCGCTGCCAGACAGCCGCGCTGCGGTTGCCGCTCGCTCGCGCGTGCGAGAGGCTCGCGCCGGCAGTTCGCTCGGCGGGATCAAGCGCGGTGCGGCGGCCGTCGATACGAGGCGCATGGCGATGGCGCTCCCCTCACCGATCGCGAAGGACGACCCGCGGCAGCTGCGCGTGCTCTTCGAGCGCGCCGTGGTCTGCTCGCGCATTCACGAGGTGCCGTGCACGTTCATCGGCGTCGCGGCGCCGGAAGGCGATTTGCTCGCGCGCGACTTCCTCGACTTCGTCGAGAGCGAGCTGCGCGTGGAGGACCCGATCTTCCGCATGCTGCGCGAGCGCGCGGTGGTGCTGATGACCGACGTCGATGAGCGCATGGCGCGCCGCGTGATCGAGCGCCTTTGCGCAGAGTTCGCGTCGCGCTTCGCGCCGCGCACCGAGCTGCCGCTCACGTTCGGCTTCTGGGAAGTGCGCCCCGGCGCGACGCCGACCTCGAAGGACGTGCTGCCCGCGCTGTTCGGGATGAAGCCCGGCGCCGACTAGCGCGTTACTTCGCGACGATCTCCGAGAGCGCGGCGTCGAGGGTCGGGTAGCGGAACGTGAAGCCCGCGCTCTGCGCCGCGGCGGGAACGATGCGCCGGCTCGCGAGCAGCTCGGTCGAGATGTCGCGTAGGGCGGTGCGCACCGCAAACGCAGGCACGGCAAAGAACGCGGGGCGGTGCAACTGCTTCGCGAGCGCGGCGCTGAACTCTGCATTGCGCACGCTGCCGGGCGCGGTGCAGTTCCAGGCTCCGCTCGCGGCTTCACTCGTCAGCGCGAACTGCATGAGCGCGGCGCAATCTTCGAGGTGGATCCACGGGAACCACTGCCTGCCGTCGCCCAGCTTGCCGCCGAGTCCAGCGCGAAAGATCGGCAGCATCAGACCGAGCGCGCCTCCGCTGCGCGCGAGCACGACGCCGATGCGCAGTGAGCACACGCGCACGCCGAGCGCGCGTGCGCGCGCGGCCTCGGCCTCCCAGTCGCGGCACAGCTCGGAGATGAAGCCGGGGCCGGGCGGATCGCTCTCGCGGATCTCGTCGTCGCCCGAGTCGGCGTAGTAACCCACCGCGGAAGCGCACACGAAGACGCGCGGGCGGCTCGCGTCTGGCAGCGCGGCGAGGGCGTCGACCACGCTGCGCGTCGAGTCGATGCGGCTCGACCAGATGCGCTCGCGCCTCGCCGCAGTCGGGAGCCCGCCGAAGATCGGCTCTCCCGCGAGGTGCACCACCGCGCCCGCACCGTCCAGCCACGCGGTCTCCACCTTCGTCCCGTTCCACGAATAGGCGCGCTCGCTGCCGCGCAGCGCGACGCGCGCGGCGTCGCGCGTGATCCAGCGAAGCGCGCGCCCCTCGGCCCGTAACAACTCGGCGAGACGCGCGCCGATCATCCCCGTGCCGCCGGTGAGGACTACGTCCGTCATTGCGGTGCCCCTCGCGGATGCTCGACCTCGCAGCGCCGGCTTGTCTCGGTCATCGAGGCCACTGTTCGATCTCCGCTCGGCTCTGCCTAAACGCGCGCGCTCAAGAGGCGCTTGCCGACGGCGCGAAGGTCTCGTAAATCCGCAGCGCTTCGTCGCGGCTCGTCGCGAGCGGCGCGATCACGGGCGTCGTCACGCCCGCCTTCACGAAGCCCGCGAGTTGCTCCTTGCACTCCTCGGCGGTGCCGATGATCGCGATGCGATCGACGATCTCGTCCGTAATCGCTGCGGCGACCGCTGCGCGATCCTTCTTCGCGAAGCCCTCGGCGATCGCCTTCGCCTCTTCCTCGAAGCCGCACCACGCGAGGAACGCGTTGTAGACCGGCGCTGAGAGATATCCGCCGAATGCCATGCGCACGAGCCCGCGCGCCTTCGCGCGATCGTTCGTGACGCACACCTGGAAGCGGCACACGACCTCGTCCCGCGTGCCGTCGCGCCCCGCCTTCGCGGCGCCGCGGCGATAGGCGGCGAGGATCTGCGGCATCGCGCTCGCGGGCTGGAAGTTGATGATCAGCCCTTCGCCGACTTCGCCGGCGAGCTCGCACATCTTCTCGCGCAGCGCGGCGAGGTAGATGCGCATCGGCTTCTTCGGCTTCGCACCGAGGCGCAGGCCGTTCGAGCGGAAGTACTTGCCGTTGAAATCGGTCTTGTCCGCGTTCAGTGCTTGCCGGATCACGGCCACCGACTCGCGCACGTGGCCGAGCGGCTCGCGGAAGTCGCAGCCGTTCCAGTCGCGCATGATCGCGTGCGACGACGAGCCGAGGCCGAGGATGAAGCGGTCGTTCGAGAGCTGCGCGAGCGTCGCCGCGCTCATCGCGAGCACCGCGGGCGTGCGGTTGTAGACCGCCACGATCGCCGTGCCGATCTCGATCGTGCTCGTCGAGACGGCCAATGCGCCCGCGAGCGAGAACGAGTCCGGTCCGGCGGTCTCCGCCATCCAAATCGCGGGGTAGCCCCACTCGCGCTCCGCGCGCTGCGCGAGCTCGATCTGCCCGCGCGCGTCGTAGAACGGGGCAGGGATCGTGAGCGCCATCCGGCCCAGGTTCAGCGCCATGTCTCTTCCTTCCCTCGGCACGCAGCCGCGTCAGTTGTTACGGGGCTTCGCTCAGCGCGGCTGCATCCGGATGGCGCCGTCGAGGCGGATCACTTCGCCGTTCAGCATCGGGTTCTCGACGATGTGGCACGCGAGCGCGGCGTACTCCTCGGGGTTGCCGAGGCGCGACGGGAAGGGCACCTGCTTGCCGAGCGAGGCGCGCGCGGGCTCCGGCAGGCCCATCAGCATCGGCGTGAGGAAGAGCCCCGGTGCGATCGTGCACACGCGAATGCCGACGCTCGCGAAGTCGCGCGCGATCGGCAGCGTCATGCCGACGACGCCGCCCTTCGACGCGGAGTAGGCGCACTGCCCGATCTGGCCCTCGAACGCGGCGACCGACGCGGTGTTGATCACCACACCGCGCTCGCCGCCGGCGTTCGGTGCGTTCGTCTGCATCTTCGCCGCGCTGAGGCGGATCACGTTGAACGTGCCGATCAGGTTGACCTCGATCGTCTTGCGGAAGAGATCGAGGTTGAATGGCTTGCCTTCCTTGTCGACGGTCTTGCCCGCTGTGCCGATTCCCGCGCAGTTCACGACGATGTTCACGAGGCCGAACTTCGCGACCGTCGCGTCGACGGCCGCCTGGACCTGCGCTTCGTTCGCGACGTCCGCCTCGCAGAACTGCGCCGCGTCGCCGAGCGACTTCGCCACCTCCGCGCCCTTGCTGCGCCCGAGATCGAGAATCGTGACGCGCCCGCCGCGCGCCACGATCTCGCGCGATGTCGCCTCACCCAGCCCCGAGCCGCCGCCCGTCACGATCGCGGCGCTGCCGTGCAGATCCATCCTGTGCCTCCGAGGAAAACGAAGGGGCGCAACCTAGCTCAGCGCGGACTCGGGCCTGGCCCCGAACCGCGCTCCGTGAACCCCCGGGTTCACGCCGCCGCGCGCAGGATCGCCGCCAGCCGCTCGCACACCGGCCCCGGCGCAGCGACCGCGCCGAGCTTCTCGCCATCGAGCTGCGCGATCGCCTTCGCGCCGCGCACCGAGTTCACCGCGATCACCTCGGCGGCGCGCGCGAGGTCGTCGCGTGTGAGCGCGGCGTCGGCGATCTCGGGCAGCGTCTCGCGCAGCACCGCGAGCGCGAGACCGCGCACACAGCCGAGCGCGGGTGATGGCGTGAGCAGCGCACCGTCTTCGCGTACGACGATCACGTTCGTTCGGGCGCCTTCGACGAGTCGCCCCTTCGAATCGAACATCAGCGCCTCGTCGCAGCCCGCTGCGCTCGCGGCTTCGCGTGCGGCCTCGACGTCGGCGCGCGCGAGCTTCGCGCCGGGTGCGAGCGCGTGCGGGCCGGCGTGCCACGCGGAGACCGCGCGCCACACGTGCGGGTCGGGACCGAGCGCGCGAGTCGTGCCCACCAGCGCGAGCGTGCCGGCTTCGTCGCGGCACGCCTCCAGGCGCACGATGCCGGGCGCGGTGCCGAAGCGATACGCGCCGAGGCGCGCGAGCTCCGCGTGCACGCGCTCCGCGCGCGGCGCGCCGAGCCCGAGCGCCGCGCAGTCGCGCGCGAGCCGCTCCGCCGCGCGCCGCCCGAGCGCCACGCGCGTGCCGGTCCAGCGCGCGGTCGTGTAGCAGCTGCTCGCGTCCATCTCGCGCGCATCGTCGCGCGCGAGGGAGCGTGCCGCGACAGCGCCGGAATCGGCGCGCTCCAAACGACGAACGCGCACCGGGTCACCCTGGTGCGCGTTCGATGGAACGAACCTCGTGCTAGCCGCGCTGATCGATCGGCACCACCGTGCGCTTCGTCGGCCCCTGGTACACCTGCCGCGGCCGCCCGATCTTGTGCTTCTGGTCGTGCATCTCTTGCCACTGTGCGATCCAGCCGGGCAGGCGGCCGATGGCGAAGAGCGCCGTGAAGAGCTTCTCCGGCACGCCGATCGCCGTGTAGATCACGCCCGAGTAGAAGTCGATGTTCGGGTAGAGCTTGCGCGACACGAAGTAGTCGTCCTTGAGCGCAATCTCCTCGAGCTCCATCGCGATCTCGAGCAGCTTGCTCTGCACGCCGAGCCGGTTCAGCACGGCCGAGCACGCCTTCTTGATCACCTTCGCGCGCGGGTCGAAGTTCTTGTAGACGCGATGGCCAAAGCCCATCAGGCGCGAGGTGTCGTCGCGACTCTTGGCGCGCTCGACGAACTGCCTCGCGGTGAGGCCCTCACCCTCGATCTTCTGGAGCATCTCGATCACTTCCTGGTTCGCGCCGCCGTGGCGCGGGCCCCAGAGCGCGCTGATGCCGGCCGAGACCGAGGCGAACAGGTTCGCGTGCGCCGAGCCAACGAGGCGTACGGTCGAGGTCGAGCAGTTCTGCTCGTGGTCGGCGTGCAGGATGAAGAGCAGGTCGAGCGCCTCCTCGACCGTGGGGTCGACGCGGTACGGCTCGCACGGCGTCGCGAACATCAGGTGCAGGAAGTTCCCGACGTACGAGAGCTGGTTGTTGGGGTACATGAACGGCTGCCCGATCGACTGCTTCAGCGCGTAGGCCGCGATCGTGGGCAGCTTCGCGATCAGCCGGTGGATCGAGATGTCCACCTGGCGCGACGAGCGCGGGTCGAGCGAGTCCGTGTAGAAGGACGAGAGCGCCGCGACGCCAGCCGAGCAGGCCGCCATCGGATGCGCGTCTTTCGGCAGCGAGCGATAGAAGAGTCGGAAGTCCTCGTGCAGCATCGTGTGGTAGCGGATCGACCGCGTGAACTCGTCGAGGCGCTTCTTGTTCGGCAGCTCGCCGTCCATCAGCAGCAGCGCCACCTCGAGGAACGTGCACTTCTCGGCGATCTCCTCGATCGGGTAGCCGCGGTAGTGGAGGATGCCCTCCTCGCCGTTGATGAACGTGATCGAGCTCTCGCACGAGCCCGAGTTGCCGTAGCCGGGGTCGAGCGTGATCAGGCCGGTCGAGTCGCGCAGCTTCTGGATGTCGATCGCGCGCTCACCCTCGCTGCCCTCGATGATCGGCAGCGAGATCTTCTTCCCGTCGTAGTGAAGCTCGGCGCTCTTGCTCATTCGCTTCGCCCTCTCGGTGCGCACGCGCAGCTCTGGCAGCTGAGGCGGGCGTGCATTTCGTTCCGTCGCAACCGCTTCTCAAAAATTCGGCGGCACTATAGACGAGCGTTTTCGGCCGGAACTAGTGGATTCCTCACGCAATGTTCTGCGGACGCTCGAAGTTTTTTCGCTCTAGGACCCGACGGCCGGCGCGATCAGCACGATTTGGCGATCCCCGCTGCGGAAGCGCTCCACGATTTCTCCGAGTGGTGGACCCTCGAGCTTGCGCGCGCGCGCAACGACCACGCGGCCGCCGCTCTCGAAGAACTCCGCGACCTCGGCGGGCGTGGCGAGCTCGCGCACCGGCGCGGCGGCGTAGTAGGCGAGGCCGCCCACGAGGTTGTGCTCGTCGTAGAGACCGATCTCGGCGCCGGCGGGCGTGCGCGCAGACGCGGCCAGCGCGACCGGCCGCACGCTGCGCATCGGGTCGATCGCGGGAAAGAGCTGCGCGAACGCGGCGAACAGCGCGGCGTAGGCGAGGCCGATCGGCACGAACACGAAGCGCAGCGCCGACGAGCGCGCGCGCACGAGCGCGATCCACGCGAGCGCGGCCGCGACGATCGCGCCGAACAGCGTGAGCCCGAACGAGCGCAGCAGCGCGAGGTCGATCTCGGCGAGGTCGCTCGGCTTGAGCCAGCGCCCGAGCCAGTCGTTCTTGAAGAGCGCCGGGAGCGGCGCGCCGCTGCCGAGCTGGAGCGCGAGCGCGCCGAGGAGCGCGAACAGCAGCCCGACCAGCAGCGCGACGAACGCGAGGCGCTTCGGTGCTCGCGCGCGGCCCGCGAGCCAGCGCTCGAGGCCACCCGCGCAGAGCAGGGCGATCGCCGGGAAAGCCGGGAGCAAGTAGAGGCCTCGTTTCCCGCTCGCGAGCGAGAAGAACACGAACGTCGCGCCGGCCCACGCCAGCAGGAAGCGCCAGGCGCGCTGCGTCTCGGGCGTCTCGTCCGAGCTGCGCAGCGTGCGCCACGCGGCGATGCCGGCGACGGGGAAGAGCAGCGTCCACGGCAAGAAGTCGAGCGGCAGCTGGTAGAGGAAGTACCACGGCGGGTTGTCGTGCGGCGCGCCGTCGCCGAGCCGGCCGAGCAAGTTCACCCAAACCGCTTCCCACGCGAATCCATCGGGTGCGAGCGCACTCGCTGCCACGATCCACGCGAGGCCGGGCGCGATCGAGAGCAGCAGGCCCCACCACGGAAACACGCGGGCGAGATCGCGCAGCCGCTTCTCCCACGCTAGGAAGGCGACGATGACGAGCACGGGCACGAGGAAGCCGACGGGGCCCTTGGTCAGCACCGCGAGCCCGAGCGCGACGTGCAGCGCGAGCGCGTTCAGCGCGCGGCTGCCCATGCCGCGATCGAGGCGCCAGAAGGCGGCGAGCGCGAGCGTCTCGAGCAGCGCGAGCAGAGGGTCGAGCTGCACGCGGCGCGCGAGTCGCGCGAACTCGTAGGTGGTGAGCAGCAGCGCGGCGCCCGCGAAGCCGACGCGTCCGCCGAGCAGGCGCGAGCCGAGCGCGAGCGTGAGCGCGACGAGCAGCACGCCGGCCGCGGCGGACGGGATGCGCCCCGCGAGCTCGCTCACGCGCCCCTCCCGCACACCTGCGAGCGCGGCGAGCCAGTAATAGAGCGGGGGCTTCTGCGTGTACGGCTCGCCGTTCAGATGCAGCAGCACGAGCCCACGCGGCCCCTGCTCGAGCGCGCGCACCTCTTCGGAAACCTGCAGATAGCGAGGCTCGTCGGGCGCCGAGGCTTCGAGCGCGCCGAGCTTCGTGAAGAGCAGGAGAGCGGCGGCGCCAACGAGCAGCGCGCGCAGCCAAGGCGAGACCGGAGGCGAGGGCGCGTGCATGGACGCAGGGTAAAACGCCGCGCGCCCTCGCGAGGGAGAAACTGCGCTGCGGGGACGTTCCGCAAGAAAGGCAAGCAGCCGGCGCGGCTCCGCAAGCCGCCGCGCGCGTGCCGCGTGGCGAAATCGACGGAATGAGTGGGTTTGGAGTTTCTTTACTTTCTTGCGGAACGTCCCTGGGTCTTCGGGCCCGCGAGCTGCCCCGCCCGCCCTAAAGTGCGATGCCTTGCACCGAGGGTTCGCATGAAGAACGCACGCATCGTCATCACCGGCGCGACGGGGCAGGTCGGCTTGCCGCTGACGCGCGCGCTCGCGCGCGACAACACCGTGTTCGCGCTCGGGCGCTACGCGAAGCCGGCCGACGCCGCGAAGATCGAGGCGCTCGGCGCGAAGCCCGTGCGCGCCGATCTCGCGAGGGGCGAACTCGCCGCGGTGCCCACCGACGCCGACGTCGTGCTCAACCTCGCCGTCGTGCGCAGCAACACGCCCGACTTCGACGGCGATCTCGCGATGAACGCCGAGGGCGCGGGCTTGCTCTTCTCGCACTGCCGCCCGCGCCGCGCCTTCATCCACGGCTCGTCCGCCGCCGTCTACGCGTGGAAGAACGGCGAGCCCGTGAGCGAGGGCGACCCGCTCGGCGATCACCACCGCGTGATGATGCCCACCTACAGCCTCTGCAAGATCGCCGCGGAGTCGGTGGTTCGATACTGCGCGCGCCAGCACGGCATTCCGACGACGATCGCGCGCCTCGGCGTTCCCTACGGCGAGAACGGAGGCTGGCCCTGGTACCACCTGATGATGATGAAGGCGGGCGTGCCGATCCCCGTGCATCCCAGCGGCGCGAATCGCTTCCCGCTGTTTCACGAGGAGGACCAGCTGCGCACTTTCGATGCGCTGGTCGAGATGGCGAGCGTGCCCGCCACGATCGTGAACTGGGCGGGCAGCGAGGACACAAAGGTCGAGGAGTGGTGTGCGGAGCTCGCGTCGCTCACCGGCCTCACGCCGAAGTTCGATCGCACAGAGAAGGCGCTCGCGCCGCTGCCGCTCGACGTGCGCAAGCTCGAGGCGCGCGCCGGCAAGTCGCGCGTCGCATGGCGCGATGGAATCCGGCGCATGGTCGCAGCGCGCAACCCGGAGTTGTTGAAGGCGTGAAGGCTCGGGGCGCAGCGTGAGCCTCGCGCCGTACCTGAGCGTCGTCGTGCCGTTCTTCAATGAGCACGGCAACGCGGAGGCGCTCCACGCCGAGATCGTCGCCGCGCTCGCGAGCGTCGCGGGCGGCTTCGAGTGCGTGTACGTGGACGACGGCAGCCGCGACGGCACTGGCGAGGTGCTCGCGGGGCTCGCGGCGAAAGACGCGCGGGTGCGCGTGATCTCGCTCGCCGCGAACGAGGGGCAGACGGCAGCGCTCGCCGCGGGCTTCGCTGCCTCGCGCGGCGAAGTGATCGCGACGCTCGACGGCGACGGCCAGAACGACCCCGCCGACCTGCCGCGCTTGTTAGGCGCGCTCGACCGCGCCGACTGCGTGAACGGCGTGCGCACGAATCGCCAGGACACGCGCTTGAAGAAGCTCTCGTCGCGCGTCGCCAACGCGTTTCGCAACTGGGCCACGCGCGAGAACGTCACCGACGTCGGCTGCTCGCTGCGCGTGATGCGCGCGAGCTTCGTGAAGCGCGTGAAGCTCTACCGCGGCATGCACCGCTTCCTGCCCACGCTGTTGCGCCTCGAAGGCGCGCGGCTCGCCGAGCTGCCGGTGAGCCACCGGCCGCGGCATTCGGGCGTCTCGAAGTATGGGATCGGGAACCGGCTGTTCGTCGGGATCGCGGACGTGCTGGCGGTGCGCTGGATGGTGAAGCGGGCGCTGCCTCGGGCCCGGAGCCGAAAAACGAGCGACTGAGGCGGCGCTCGCACCAGCACGCCACTCGCTGTGTTCATTTGCCCCGAGATTGGGCGGTGGGCCACAGGCATGCGCGATGCACGAGTGGGCTGCGTGAACCTCGCAGCCCGCGACCTCGCTCGGATCGCCCTCGCTCTTGGGCTGGCGAATGCTTGCGCGCGAGGCGTACAGGCCGAGGACGCGCCCTCTTCGTGGGCAACTCCAGAGCGGCTCACCCTGCGCTGGGCGGTCGAGCGAGCGGCGTCGCACAGCCCAGAGATCTTGGCTGCGTATGCGAGGTGGCTCGCGATGGCCGAGCGCCCCTCGGCCGAGGGCGCGCTGCCCGATCCGATGTTGATGCTCCGTTACCACAACGAAGACGGGCCGATCAGCTTCGGCGAGTCGGACTTCTCGTTCGTCGAGATCGGTGTCGAGCAAGAGGTGCCGCTCGCGGGGAAACGCGGCCTCCGGCGGGCGATCGCTGCGAGCGCCGCGGAGCGCGAGCGCGCGATGCGCGACATGACCGCGCTGATGGTGCTCGAGCGCGTCGCGATGCAGCACGCCGAGCTCGCCGCGCTGGAGGGGACTCGCGCGGCGCTGGAGGAGAGCGCCACCGCGCTCGGCGCGCTGATCGCGCAGAGCGAGGCGCGCTACGCGGTCGGAATGGCCGAGCAGCAGGACGCGCTGCGCGCGCGGCTCGAGCGCGACATGGTGCGCGAGCGCTTGGAGATGGTCGCGCGCGAGCACGCGGCGGCGCGGGCGCAGCTCGCGGCGCTGCTCGGCTTCGCGCGCGCTGACGATCTCGCGTCCAGCGTCGCCCCAGAATCCGAGCGGGCGCTCGCCCCGCTTGCCGAGCTCCGCGCGCGCCGCCGAGCGCTCGCCGGCGCTGCGCGCCGCGCAGCTCGAGTTGCTGCGCAGCGCGGACTCCACGCGCCTCGCGCGCCGCGAGATCGTGCCGGAGTTCGCGCTCACCGCGGCCTACATGAACAAGCAGCAGCTGTTCCCCGAGTGGGAGCTCGGGATGAAGCTCAGCATTCCGCTGTGGGCGCGGCAGAAGCAGCGCCGCATGGCCGCGGAGGCTGCGTTGATGGAGCGGGCCGCCGAGCAGGAGCGCCGCCGCACGGAGCTCGACATCGACGCGCGCCTCGGCGCACTGCACGCATCGGCCGAGGCGTCGCAGCGACTGCTCGCGCTCTATCGCGATGCGCTGATTCCGAGCGCCGCGCGCACGTTCGAGTCCGCGCGCGCTTCCTACGCCGCGGGCCGCATCGAGCTGATGGCGGTGATCAGCGCGTTCACCGCGCTGCGCGACGCGCGCATTCGTGAGGCCGAGGAGCGGGCGCGGTTGCTCGGCGCGCTCGCGGAGATCGGGCCGCTCGTCGGCGAGACGCCGCTCGGCGAAGCGTGGGAGGTGAGGCCATGAGCCAGGGAGCGGCACGCTGGACGCTCGCGCTCGTGCTGGGGTGCGCCGGTTGCGGGGACGAGCGCGCAGCGCACGTCGGGCACGAGCCGCCGCCAGTGGAGGCATCGGCGCCGAAGCGAGGCGACGCCGCGCTGCCGGGGATGGCGCCCGTCAGCATCGCCGAGGATCGCCGGCAGTTGTTAGGGGTGCGCACCGTCGAGCTTTCCGTTCGGCCCCTCCTACGCGAGATCCGCACGGTCGGCGTGGTGGCGGCCGACGAAAGGAGAGTGAGGCGCATCCAGAGCAAGGTCGAAGGCTGGGTCGAGGAGCTCTTCGTCGGATTCACCGGCGAGGCGGTGCGCGTGGGCGCCCCCGTTCTCGCGCTCTACAGCCCGGAGCTGGTCGCGAGTCAGCGCGAATACGTGATCGCGCTGGAGGCGGCCAAGGGCGGGGCCGACGACCGCTCCGGACTCGTCGCCGCCGCGCACGCCCGGCTGCGCGCGTTCGACGTGAGCGATGCACAGATCGCGGCACTCGCGCGCTCGCGCAGCCCGCAGCGCCGCGTGGTGCTGCACTCGCCGATCCGCGGCTTCGTCACGGTGAAGGCCGTCGCGCAGGGCGCCTACGTCATGCCCGAGTCGGAGCTGTTCACGGTGTCGGATCTCTCGCGCGTGTGGGTGTGGGCCGAGCTGAACGAGGACGAGATCCCGCTCGTCGCGCTCGGCCAGCGCGCGCGCATCGAGGTCGCCGCCGCGGAGGCGGATCGCGACGCACAGGTGACGTACGTGCAGCCGACCCTCGATGTCGAGACGCGCACGCTGCGCGTCCGCTTCGATCTCGACAACGCGGATGGCGCGCTGCGCCCCGGCATGTACGCCACGGTCAAGATCGAGCGCCCGCTCGGCGACGTGCTCGCGCTTCCCGAGGAAGCCGTGATCGACACCGGCGAGCGGCGCGTGGTGTTCGTCGAGACCGCGCGCGGCACGTTCACGCCGCGCGAGGTCTCCCTCGGCCGCCACGGTCAGGATCACTACGAGGTGCTCGGCGGGCTCGCGGCCGGCGATCGCGTCGCGGTGAGCGCGCAGTTCCTGCTCGACTCCGAGAGTCGGCTGCGCGGCGCAGGCCACACCGCGCACGGCGCGCACTGACATGCTCGCGCGCTGGATCGAGTTGTGCGCGCGCCGGCGCTGGCTCGTGGTCGCCGCCGTCGTCGCGCTCGCCGCGTGGGGTGTGGTCTCCGCGCGCAACACGCCGCTCGACGCGCTGCCCGATCTTTCCGACACGCAGGTGATCGTCTTCACCGAGTGGATGGGCCGCAGCCCGAACCTCGTCGAGGACCAGATCACGTACCCGATCGTGAGCACGTTCCTCGCCGCGCCGCGCGTCGAGGTCGTGCGCGGCTTCACGATGTTCGGGATGTCGTTCGTGTACGTGATCTTCGAGGAAGGCACGGACCTCTATTGGGCCCGCAGCCGCGTGCTCGAAGCGCTGGTGAAGCTCGCAGGCAAGCTGCCGCCCGGCGTGGCGCCGCAGCTCGGGCCCGACGCGACGGGCGTGGGCTGGGTGTTCGAGTACGCGCTCGTCGACGAGAGCGGCACGCACGACCTCCAGCAGCTGCGCAGCCTGCAGGACTGGCACGTGCGCTACTGGCTGTCGTCGGTGCCGGGCGTCGCCGAAGTCGCCAGCATCGGCGGCTACGAGAAGGAATATCAGGTCGAGATCGACCCGATCCGCCTTCAGGCCCTCGGCCTCTCGATCGCCGAGATCGCGAGTGCAATCCGGATGTCGAACGGCGACGTCGGCGGACGCGTGCTGGAGCTCGCGCAGCACGAATACGCCGTGCGCGGGCGCGGCTATCTGCAGAGTCGCGAGGCGATCGAGCAGATCGTCGTGGCGACCAACGCAGCGGGCACGCCCGTGCAGCTCGGCGACATCGCGCGCGTGCAGATCGGCGGCGCGATCCGGCGCGGCTTCGGCGAGCTCGACGGCGAGGGCGAGGCCGTCGGCGGCATCGTCGTGATGCGCTTCGGCGAGAACGCGCTGCAGGTGATCGAGCGCGTGAAGGCGAAGCTCACCGAGATGGAGCCCGCGCTGCCGCCGGGCGTCCGCATCGTCGCGACCTACGACCGCTCCGAGCTGATCCTCGGCTCGGTGCGCACGCTCGGGACGAACCTCGCGCAGGTGATGGCGATCGTGTGCCTCACGATCGTCGTGTTCTTGTTCCACCTGCGTTCAGCGCTCGTGCCCGCACTGATGCTTCCGATCGCCGTCGCGCTCGCGTTCATCCCGATGTCGGCGATGGGGCTGACGACGAACATCATGTCGCTCGCCGGCATCATCATCGCGATCGGCGACATGGTGGACGCCGCTGTGGTGCTCGTGGAGAACGCGCACCGCCGCCTCGCCGAGGCCGGGCCGAGCGCGGACCGCGTGCGCGTCGTGATCGACTCGGCGAAGGAGCTCGGGCCGCCGATCTTCGGCTCGCTGCTGCTGATCGCGGTCGCGTTCCTGCCCGTGTTCACGCTCGAGGCGCAAGAGGGCCGCCTCTTCAAGCCGCTTGCCTACACGAAGACCCTCGCGATGGCGTTCGCCGCGCTGCTCAGCGTGACGCTCGTGCCCGCGTTGATGGTGTGGCTCGTGCGCGGGCGCATCCGCAGCGAAGCCGAGAACCCCGTCGCGCGCGCACTCGCGGCCGCGTACCGGCCCGTGCTGCGCTGGTGCCTCGTGCATCGCGTCGGTCTGGTCGCGTCGGTGCTCCTCGCGATCGGGCTCAGCGCGGTTCCGTTCGCGCGGCTCGGCTCCGAGTTCATGCCGCCGCTCTACGAGGGCAGCGTGCTGTTCATGCCCGTCAGCGTGCCCGGCATATCGATCGAGGAAGCCAAGCGCGTCGTGCAGGAGCAGGACCGCCGGCTGCGCGCGATCCCGGAGGTGGCGCGCGTGTTCGGCAAGGCTGGGCGCGCCGAGACCGCGACCGATCCCGCGCCACTCTCGATGATCGAGACGGTGATCACGCTGCGCCCGCGCGACGAATGGCGCGAAGGCCTCTCGTACGAGGCATTGATCGCGGAGATGGACCGCGCGGTCGCGACGCCGGGCCTGCAGCCTGCGTGGACGATGCCGATCAAGGCGCGCGTCGACATGCTCACGACGGGCATCCGCACGCCGATCGGCATCAAAGTGTTCGGCGGCGATCTCGAGGAGATCGCGCGCATTGCGGAGTCGCTGGAGCAGATCCTGCGCGACGTGCCGGGGACGCGCAGCGTGTACGCGGAGCGCGAGCTCGGCGGCTACTTCATCGACTTCGTGCCCGATCGAGACGCGATCGCGCGCTACGGGCTGCGCGTGATGGACGTGCTCGAAGTGGTCGAGACGGCGATCGGCGGCCTCGACGTCGACGTCACGATCGAAGGGCGCGAGCGCTACCGCATCAACGTCCGTTACCCGCGCGAGCTGCGCGACACGCCAGAGGATCTCGCGCGCGTGCTCGTGCCAATTCCGCCGCAACGCGGTGTTGGCGCGGCCGACGCCGCAGCGCCGCGTGCGATGTCCGCGGGCATGGGCGCCGGTGCGATGACGAAGGGCGCGGGCCGCACCGCGCAGGTGCGGCTCGGCCAACTCGGCACGATCTCCGCGACGATGGGCGCGCCGATGATCAAGAACGAGGGCGGCCTGCTCACGGGCTGGGTCTACGTCGACACCACGAGCCGCGATCTCGGCGGCTACGTCGAGCGAGCCAAGCGCGCCGTCGCGCTGCAGCTCGCGCTGCCCACGGGCTACTCGCTGCGCTGGACGGGGCAGTACGAGTTTCTCGCGCGCATGCAGGCGCGCATGCGGATTGCCGTGCCGCTCACCGTTGCGCTGATCCTCGCGATCCTGCTGGTGAACTTCGGCGGACTTCCGCAAGCACTGCTCGTGCTCTTCTCGCTCCCGTGCGCGGCGCTCGGCTCGGTGTGGTTGTTATGGGCGCTGGGCTTCAACACCTCGGTAGCCGTCTGGGTCGGACTCATCGGCCTGCTCGGAATCGCCGCCGAGACAGCCTCGATCATGGTGATCTACCTCGACGAGGGCTTCCGGAGCTGGCAGGCGCAGGGCCGGCTGCACAGCACGGCGGACCTGATCGAGATGGCGATCGAGTCCGGCACGCGGCGCGTGCGGCCCCTCGTGATGACCGTGGCGATGAACATCGTCGGGCTCGTGCCCGTGATGCTCGACACCGGCATCGGCTCCGACGTCGCGAAGCGCATCGCCGCACCGCTCTGGGGCGGGCTCGCCTCGCTCACGCTGCTGACCCTCGCAGTGATCCCCGCGCTCTACGTGATGTGGCGCGCGCGCGGGCTTGCTCGGGCCGATGCCGAGCGCTGACTCGTCGCGTTGGCACGCGCGCCCGCTCGCGGACGTCGAGCGCGCGCTGGGCACCGACCGGCGCGCCGGGCTCTCGCGGGACGAAGCTGCGCGGCGGCTCGGGCAGGGCGGCGCGAACGAGTTGCGCGTCGCGCGCGGGCGCTCGGCGGTCGAGATCGCGGCCGACCAGGCGCGCAGCCTCGTCGTGTGGCTGCTCGTCGCGGCTGGGCTCGTGTCGCTCGCGCTGGGAGAGCGCGTCGACGGCGCCGCGATCCTCGCGATCGTCGCCGTGAACGCGCTGATCGGCTTCGCGCAGGAGCTGCGCGCCGAGCGCGCGGTCGCCGCACTGGCGAAGCTGACGGCGCCGCGCGCGCGCGTCGTGCGCGACGGCCGCTCGGAGCTGATCCCCGCGCGTGAAGTCGTCGTCGGCGATCTGCTCGTGCTCGACGCGGGCGACATCGCGGCAGCGGACGCGCGCCTCTGCGAGGCGTCGCGGCTCCAGCTGAACGAAGCGCCGCTCACGGGCGAATCCGAGCCGGTGGCGAAGCACGCGGCCGAGCTCGCGGCGGACACGCCGCTGCCCGATCGCAGGAATCTCGTGTTCCTCGGCACGAGCGTCGCCGCGGGCTCGGGTCGCGCCCTCGTCGTCGCCACCGGCATGACGACGGAAGTCGGCCGCATCGCGCAGCTGCTCGAGAGCGCGCAGACGGAGCCGACGCCGCTACAGCGCCGGCTCGATCGCGTGGGCCGCCAGCTCGTGTGGGCGAGCCTCGCGGTGGTCGCCGTCGTTTCCGCGCTCGGCTGGCTGCGTGGCGCACCGCCGTTCGAGCTCTTCATCGGCGCGGTGAGCCTCGCGGTGGCGGCGGTGCCCGAGGGCCTGCTCGCAGTCGTCACGGTTGCGCTCGCGCTCGGGGTCGAGCGCATGGCGCGCCGCCGCGCGCTCGTGCGTCGGCTCGCATCGGTCGAGACGCTCGGCAGCACGGGCGTGATCTGCACCGACAAGACAGGGACGCTCACGGTCGGCCAGATGACGGTGCGCCGGCTCGCGACTGCCGACGCCACGCTTCGCGTCACTGGCGAGGGCATGCGTGCGGAGGGTGAGATCGCTGGAGCTGGCGCCGACGAGGCGGCGGTTCGCGCGCTGCTGTGGGCAGCGGCCGCCTGCAACGACGCCGAGATCGTGCGCCGCGATGGCACTTATCAGGGAACAGGGGACACCACGGAGATCGCGCTCTTGGTCGCCGCAGCGAAGGGCGGAGTGCAGCGCGCCGAGATCGAGGCGCAGGAGCCGAGGCTGCGCACACTGCCCTTCGACTCCGAGCGCAAGCGCATGTCCATCGTGCGCAAGCGTGCTGGGCGCGAGGTCGCCTACGTGAAGGGTGCCCCCGAAGCGGTACTCGAGTGCTGCACGCACTTCGCGCAAGCGAGCGGCGTGACTGCGTTCGATGCGGCGACTCGCGCGGCACTCGCGCAGAGCGTCGCGGCGCTCGCAGCCGACGCGCTGCGCGTGCTCGCCATTGCCGCGCGGGAGGTGTCCGGCGGCAAGCCCGACGACGAGGTGGAGCGCGGCCTGACGCTGCTCGGCTTCGTGGGGATGCAGGATCCGCCGCGCCCCGAGGCCGCCTCGGCGATCGCGCGCTGTCGCAGTGCGGGCATCCGCGTCGTGATGATCACCGGCGATCACCCTGCGACGGCGCGCGCGATCGCAGCAGAGCTCGGCATCGTGAACGCGAGCGATGAAGTGCTGACCGGCACCGAGCTCGAGCGGCTCTCGCACGACGCGCTGCGCGAGCGCGCGCCGCGCATCTCCGTCTACGCGCGCACCAGCCCGGAGCAGAAGCTGCAGATCGTGCGCGCGTGGAAGGCGCGCGGCGCGATCGTCGCGATGACGGGCGACGGCGTGAACGACGCGCCGGCGCTGCGCGAGGCCTCGATCGGCGTGGCGATGGGCGCCGCCGGGACCGAGGTCGCGAAGCAAGCCGCAGACCTCGTGATCGCCGACGACGATTTCGCCTCGATCGTCGCGGCCGTCGAGGAGGGCCGTGGCATCTTCGACAACGTCTCGAAGACACTCGCCTATCTGCTCGCCGGTAACGTTGGGGAGCTCGGGTTCATGCTCGCGGCCGGCCTGCTCGGCTGGCCGGTGCCGCTGCTGCCCGTGCAGTTGTTGTGGATCAATCTCGTGACGGACGGCTTGCCCGCGCTCGCGCTCGCGAGCGACCCGATCGACCCCGACGTGCTGCAGCGGCCGCCGCGGCCCGCCACCGCGCAGCTCGCGGACGCCGCCGGTTTGCGCACGCTGCTGCTCACCGGCGCGCTCACCGCTGCGGTCGCGCTCGCGGCCTTCGGGTACGAGCTCGCGCGCGGCGCGGAGCTCAGCGTCGCTCGCAACGCCGCGTTCTCGACGCTCGTCTTCGCCGAGCTGCTGCGCGCGTTCGGAGCGCGCAGCGCCACGCGCTCCGTGTTCGAGGTGAGCCTCCGCTCGAACCTGCGACTTCTTGCCGTGGTGGCCGCGAGCTTCGCGCTTCAGCTCGTGATCCATCACGAGCCGCGCGTCGCGAGCGTGTTCGCCACGGCGCCGATCTCGCTCGGGCAATGCGTCGCGCAGATCGCGCTCGCCAGCGTGCCGCTCGCGCTGCTCGAGCTGCGCAAGCTCGCGCTACGGCGCACGCGCCGGAAGGAGGCTTCGTGACTCAGCGGCACGGAGAGATTGGGCAGCCGAGCATCCAGTTCCTCGGCGCGGCGGGCACGGTCACGGGCTCGAAGCACGTCGTGACAGCCAACGGAAGCCGAGTTCTGCTCGACTGCGGGCAGTTTCAAGGCTTGAAGGCGCTGCGGCTGCGCAACTGGGAGCCACTTCCTTTCGAGGCGCGCGAGATCGACGCCGTGGTGCTGAGCCACGCGCACATCGACCACTCCGGCGCGCTGCCCCGACTCGTTCGCGACGGTTTTCGCGGGTCGATCTACTGCACTTCCGGAACCGCAGCCTTGTTACGGGTCATGCTGCTCGATGCGGCGCACATCGAAGAGGAGGACGCTGCTCGCGCGAATCGTCACGGCCACGCGAAGCATCGGCCGGCGTTGCCGCTGTTCACGCGCGAGGACGCCGAAGCCGCGCTGAGCCTGGTGCGTACGGTCCCGTACGGGCGCGATCAAGAAGTGGCGAGCGGCATCGTCACGACGCTGCGCCGCGCCGGGCACATTCTCGGCTCTGCGACCGTCGAGCTCGCGATCGCGGGCGCGCATCCCGTGCGCCTCGTGTATTCGGGCGATCTCGGCCGCTGGGGCCGGCCGATTCTGCGCGACCCGGACCCCGTGCACCGCGCTGACGTGCTGCTCGTGGAATCCACCTACGGCGACCGCGTGCATCCACCCGGTGCGGAAGAGGCGCTGGCGCGCATCGTTCGAGAAACGGCTGCACGGCGAGGTGCGCTCCTGGTTCCGGCCTTCGCGGTGGGGCGAACACAGGAGCTGATCTGGACGCTGCGCAAGCTCGAAGACGCTCGCGCGATTCCAGCACTGCCGGTGTTCCTCGACAGCCCGATGGCGATCGACGTGACGGGCATCTACTGCGAGCACCCCGAGGATCACGACCTCGACATGAAGCTGCTGATGGACGAGAAGCGCTGCCCGCTCTGCTGCACGCAATACCATCTGCTGCGGCGCGTCGAAGAGTCGAAGCGGCTCAACAAGCTGAGCGGTCCGGCGATCATCATCTCCGCGAGCGGGATGGCCACGGGCGGGCGGGTGCTTCACCACTTGCGCGCGCGCCTTCCGGACGAGCGCACGACCGTGCTCCTGCCCGGCTTTCAGGCCGCGGGGACGCGGGGCCGCGCGCTCCAAGAAGGGGCGCGAACGCTGCGCATCCACGGCGAAGACGTTCCCGTGCGCGCTCGCGTCGTCACGCTCGACGGCTTGTCGGCGCACGCGGATCGCTAGGAGCTGCTGCGCTGGCTGAGCGGATTCGCGTCCGCGCCGCGCATGACGTGGATCGTGCATGGAGAGCCGGTCGCGTCGGCTGCGCTTGGTGACGAGATCCGCGCGCGGCTCGGCTGGCGCGCCGAGGTCGCAAGTGACGGTGAGATCGTGGGGCTCGGCGCTACGTGAAGGAGAAAGACGCGATCCTCGTAACTGGCGGCACCGGGACCGTCGGCTCGCGGCTGAGCGAGATGCTCGCACGCCGCTTTCCGGACCGCGTCGTCGTCGCGGCGCGCGACGCACACAGGGCGCGCGCCTTGGCAGCGCGCATCGGTGAGGGCGTGCGCGGCGTCGGCATCGACGTTCACTCGGCCGAGCGGGCGCAGGCCGCCTGCGCGTCCGCCGCCTTGGTCGTGAACTGCGTTCCGCTGAGCGCGCCTTTCCCGCTGCTGCGCAGCGTGGTGGAGCACGGCTGCGCCTACACCGACGTGTCTCCCTCGCTGATTGGCGACACGGTGTTCGCGCTGCACGAGCGCGCGCAGCAAACCGGCGCACGCGTGATTGCGGGAGCTGGTCTTGCGCCGTGCACGAGCAACTTCATCGCGCGGCGATTGTTTCAGGAGCTCGGCGCCCTCGAGCGCGTGGACGTCACGCTCCAGCTTCACTTGGGAGACGAGATCGGCGCAGCGGCGCTGGCGTCGCTGCTCGCCCTCGCTGGGGCGTCGCTTCCCGCGATTCACGGGGGCCAGGCCGAGATGTTTCGTCCGTTCCAACTGCGACGCCGGATCGCGACGAGGAGCGGGAGGCGAACGAGCCTGCGCGCACCGTTCTGCGATCAGCTGTGGATCGCGCGGTCGCTCGGCGTGCCGAGCGCAGCGACCTGGCTCGTGCTGGAGCCGCGCTGGGCAGGTCAAGCGTTCGCGCTGCTCGCCGCGATGGGGGCGCTCCCGCGACTGGCGCGGCGCGGAGCGAGCGGCGCGTCTCTCCGCGCGCTGCGGATCCTGAAGCGCAGCCTACGAGTGCGCGGTGATGACGTCGCGCTCATCGTCGAAGCGACGACCGGCCGCGGTCGGGGCGTGCTCGAGCTGCACACCAACTGCGAGGCGCACGCGACCGCCGCAGCGGCTTCGCTCGTGGCGCGGGCGCTGCTCGGGGAGCAGCCGGTCGCGCCTGGAGTTTGGGTTCCGGATCAGGCGATCTCGACGGATTGGTTCCTCTCCGAGCTGGACCGCCTCGGACTCGCGCCCGAGGCGGCTGTCGCACGCAAGGAAGCGGCGCGGCACCGCTCGATGGCCAAGCATTACGCCGGCGGCAAGCTGATGCAGCGCGACGCGGCGCGCCTCCACTGCGAGCGGCTGGCGAAGCGCGCCGACCAGACTGCCGCCGAGTACGACGGTCTCGCCGCTGCGCACGAGGCGGAAGGCGGACGCTGAGCGTTCGCGCCGGCTCTCAGCCTCCCGCGAGCTTCACCTGATGACCGCGCTGCTGGAGCGCCGCGACGATCTTGTCGCGGTGGTCCCCCTGAATCTCGATCACCCAGTCCTTCACGGTGCCGCCGGTGCCGCACAGGCGCTTCAGCTCGCCCGCGAGCTCCTTCAGCTTGTCCTCGCTCGCGCCGACCCCCGCGATCGTCGTGACGGTCTTGCCGCCGCGGCCTTGGCTCTCGCGGCGCACGCGCACGATGCCGTCGCCGCGCGGTGCGCGCGGGCTCTCGACTTTGGGCGCGATGCGGCCCTTGCCGGTGGAGTAGACGGTGCGGTCGTCGTCGCGGCTCACGAGATGTCTCCCGCGCGGGCTTTCTGGGCGTAGCGTTCGAGCACGCGCTTCATCGTGTCGTCGGGCTGGATGCCGCCGAAGGGCCACGTGCCGAGCATGAACGTGGGCACGCCGGTGACCTGCTCTTCCCGCGCGACTTCGGTCTTCACTTCGAGCTCGCGCCGGCCGCGTGCGAGGTCGTTCGCGGCGAGCGGCAGCGCGATCTCGCGCGCGAGCGCGAGCACGTCGTCGTCGCTCGGCGCGAGCCTGTGCTCCTCGAACATCGCGGTGAAGACGCGCTCGCGCCAGGTCTCGCCGCGGCCCGCGCGCTCGGCCGTGAACGCGGCGGCATTCAGCGCGGCGGAGTCGGGCCAGATGCGCGGCACGTCGAGCGCGACACCGAGCTCTGCGGCGACGCGCCGCGCATTCTCGCGCCGCGCATCGGGCACCTCTTCGCCCGCGACGTACGGCCCGAGCAGGCGGCCGAGGTCGAGCGGCAGCCACGCGAGCGCGATGCCGAGCTCGCCGAGAGTGCCCGCCATGCGCTGCATCGCGCGGTGCGTCACGTAACAGAGGCTCGACGCGAAGTCGTAGTAGAGCGGCACGCGGAGGATGCGTCTGGAGTCGATCACTGACGAGCCCGAGGTTCTGACGAAATCGAGGCCACTGTTCGATCTCCGCTCGGCTTCGGCTCGCTGCGCGCTCAGCTTGCCGATCAATGATCGGGCGCCTCTCGGAACAGCCGTGCGTGCTCGACCATCAGGCAGAGATCTTCCACCACCGCGATGCCCGCGGCTTCGAGCTTCGCGGTCGACCCGTGCGCGATGCCGAGCTGGAGCCACACCGACTTCGGCTTGTGCTTCATCGCGAGGATCTCGTCGACGTGCGCGGGAATGTGCGCGGGCGCGCGGAACACGTTGATCATGTCCACGGGCTCCGCGATCTCGCCGACGCTCGCGACCGCGCGCTCGCCTAACACCTCGGCGAGCTTCGGCGACACGGGCCGGATCGCGAAGCCGTGGCGCTGCATGTAGCGGGGTACGCGGAACGCGTCCTCGTGCTCGCCGGCCTTGATGCCGAGCACCGCGATCGTTCGTGTGCTCACGAGCAGCTCTCTCAGTTCGCGGTCGCCGTGGATCGGCATGGTCTTCCTCGCGCGCGTTTCGTTGCGGGAGATCGAGTGCCGGATAAGGTGCGCCGCCACCCGACGCCGCGAAAGGGGAAACGCGTGCGATTCATCGCTCGAAGTCTGGCCGCAATGGCCGTGACACTTTCGTGTGTCGGCGGACTCGCGGCCGAAAGTGTGCAGCCCGAGTTCGACGATCCCGCCCTTCGCACGCGCATCACGAAGCTCGCGAACGGGCTCGACGTGCTCACGCTCGAAGACCACGCCACGCCGGTCGTCTCGCTGCAGGTGTGGGCGAAGGTGGGATCGGGCGACGAGAGCCGTTTCACCGGAATCGCGCACCTGTTCGAGCACATGATGTTCCTCGGCTCGAAGAATCTCTCGAAGCTCGGCCCCGAGGCCTACACGAAGCTCGTCGAAGAGCGCGGCGGAACGATCAACGCGTACACGTCGCGCGACGTGACCGTGTACTTCGAGAACGTCGCGCCCGAGCATCTGCCGCTCGTGATCGCGCTCGAGGGCGAGCGCTTCGCGAATCTCGAGGTGACCGAGGAAGCGCTGAAGGCGGAGCGTCAGGTGGTGATCGAGGAGCGCCGGCTGCGCAGCGAGAACGACCCCGAGGGCATCGCGTTCGAGAGCGCGATGGCGCTCGCGTATCAGGCGCATCCGTACCGCGTGCCGACCGTGGGCTGGAAGAGCGACCTCGAGAAGGTCACGGCCGCCGACTGCCGGGCGTTCTTCGACACTTATTACGCCGCGAACAACCTCGTGGTCGCGATCGCGGGGAACTTCGACACGGACGAGGCGCTCGCGCTCGTGGAGAAGCACTTCGGCTGGCTGCGCACCGCGCCGTCGATTCCGCGCAATCCGCAGGAGGAGCCCGAGCAGAACGGCGAGCGCCGCGCGATCGAGCACTTCCCCGTGCGCGCGCCGATTCTGCTGAGCGCCTACCAAGGCCCGAGCACGCACAGCCCCGATACGGACGCGCTCGACATCGCGAGCGGCATTCTCGCGGGCGGGCGCACCTCGCGGCTGCATCGCGCGCTCGTGGACGAGGCGCGCCTCGCGCTCGAGCCGAGCGCGTTCTTTTGGGAGCTGCAGCGCGCGGGCGTGTTCATGGCCGGCGCGACGCTCGTGCCCGGCGCCGATGTCGCAGCGGCGGAGAAGATCATTCATGACGAGATCGCGAAGCTCGCCGCGACGCCGCCGAGTGAGAGCGAGCTGCGCCGCGCGCGGCGCGCGCTCGAGGTGCAGTGGATTCGCGGGCAGGGCAGCGCGCACGCGCTCGCGAGCCGCATCGCGCAGGACTACGTCGCGTACGGCCGCATCGAGCCGCTCGCGGAGAAGCTGGCTGCGCTGCGCGCGGTCGCGCCCGCGGACGTGCAGCGCGTCGTGAAGCAGTACCTCGCGCCGCACCGGCGCAACGTGGTGCAGGTCTTCCCGCCCGCGGCGGACGAGGAGGGCCAGCCGTGAGGTGCGCATTCGCCGCGATCGCCATGACGACGGTTCTCGCAGGCTGTGCGAGCGCCACAAAGCCCGACGCGGCGCGCGAGCCGTTCGCGTGGGAGATGCCCGCGGTCGTCGCGGCGGATCGCCCGATCGTCGATGCCGCGAGGCTTCACCGGCGCACGCTCGCGAACGGGTTGCAGGTGATCGTGCTCGAGGATCGCCGGCTGCCCGAGTTCAGCGCAGGCTTCATCGCGCTGCGCGGCGCCGCGATCGAGGCGCCGAGCGAGGCGGGCCTCGCGGTCTTCACCGCGGCGCTGATGGAGCGCGGCGCCGGCGCGCGCGACAAGCTCAACCTCGCCGCAGCGGTCGACGACCTCGGCGCGGATCTCTCCCTCAACGCGGACTGGGACTCGCTGCGCGCGAGCGTCTCCGGGCTCTCTCAGGATTTCGACGCGCTGTTCGCCGTGCTCGCCGACGTGGTGCGCCGGCCGCGCTTCGATCTCGAGGAGGCGAAGCAGCTGGTCGCCGAGCAGCGCGCCGCGATCGCGCAGGCGCAAGACGATCCCGCGCGGCTCGCGACGAAGCACTTCATGCGCGCGCTCTACGGCGCGCACAGGCTCGGGACACCGTCCGCGGGGCTCGACGAGACGGTCGCGCGCTTCGGCCCCGCAGACGCGCGCGCCTTCCACGCGCGAGTTGTTAAGCCGCCGGGAGGAATTCTCTGGGCCGTCGGCGACGTCGATCCCGGTGCGTTGTTCGCGCGCGCCGAGTCCGCCTTCGGCGCGTGGAGCGGAGCGCCGCTTGCGGCGCTGCCGGACGCGGCGCCTGCGCCCGAGAAGCGCCGCGTCGTCATCGTGGATCGCCCGGAGCTCGGGCAGGTGCAGGTGGCGATCGGCCACGAGGGAATCGCGCGCACCGATGAACGCCGCCTCGAGGCGCAGCTCATGAACGCCGCCTTCGGCGCCGGCGGCTTCTCCTCGCGTCTGATGAACCGAATCCGCGCGACCGAGGGCCTCACCTACGGGATCTACGCGCAGTTCGCGCAGTACCGCGTGCCGGGGCCGTTCGTGGTGAGCACGTTCACGCGCGTGTCCGAGGTGGGGAAGCTGCTCGCGAGCACATTCGAGGAGCTGGAGCGCCTGCGCGCGTCCCCGCCCGCAGGGGACGAGCTCGAACGTGCGCGCAGTCAGCGCGTCGGCTCCTTCCCGCTGCAGCTCGAAACCTCCGAGGCCGTGATGCGCGCGCTGCTCGATCTCGAGGTGTACGGCCTCCCGCGCGACACCCTCGACACGTACCGCGCGCGGATGCGCGCGATCACGCCCGAGCAGATCGCTGCGACCGCGAACGCGCTCGTGCACCCCGAGCGCGCCGCAATCGTGCTCGTGGGCCCCGCGGAAGCGCTTGGCGAAGTGGCCGCGCAGTACGGCGAGGTCGAGGTCGTCTCGCCCTGAACCCCGGGGCCCCCAGGGCGACTTGCCGCCCGACCGATCGGTCGCCTAAGGTGCGTACCGCATTCGACCGATTGGTCGTGAGGTCATCCGAGTCCAGCGAGGCCCCCGCAGCGTGCATCTCACCTCACGCGAGAAGATCCTCGACGTCGCCGAGGCGCGCTTCGCGCAGCGTGGCTACGCGGGTGTCGGGCTGCGCGAAGTGGCCGAGGCCGCGGGTCTCGGGAAGTCCTCGCTGTTCCACCACTTCGCCACCAAGGCCGCGCTGTACGGGGCGGTGCTCGACCGCGTGCTCGAGCGCATCGACCTGCGCATACGCCGCGCCCTCGACGCGAGCAGCGATCCGCGCGCCCAGCTTGCCTCGGCCGTCGTCGCGCTGATCGACACGCTCGCCGAGGACCCGCCGGCCGCGCGCTTGTTGTTACGGAGCGTGTTCGAGGACGACGACATCTCCCCGGACTCGCCCGATCTCGCGGCGTCGCAGGCGCGCCTCGACGCGCTGATCGCGCGCATCGCGCAGGCGATCACGGACGGCATCGCCGCCGGCGCGCTGCGGCCGATCTCGGTGCCCGACGCGATCCAGACGCTGATCGGCGCCACGGTCTACCCGTTCGCGAGCGGCGAGTTCGGCGAGAAGCTCGCCGGCGAAATCTTCAGCGCCGAGGCGATCGCTCGCCGCAAGCGCGAAGTGTTGGGTCTGATCGAGCACGGTTGGATGCGCCCGCATTCAAGGAGATGAGTCGTGAACAAGTTCCTCCCCGAGCACCGCAAGCAGCTGGGTCAGTTCGAAGTCGTGGACGTGGCAGACGAGGTCGCCGCGCGCCTGCGCAACAAGGTGAACGACGACGTCGCACTCGCCGTGAACTGGACCTGGGAGTACGGGAGCGAAGTCGCGGAGCTGCGCAACCTCTACGAGAAGGGCAAGACCGCGCAGTGGAACGCCGAGACGGACCTCGACTGGACGATTCCCGTGACGGCGGACGACTGGGTGCTCGCGCCCGAGGGCTCGCTGCTCGCGCAGGCGACGAAGCTGATGGGCAAGGACGAGGCGACGCAGAAACAAGCCGCGTTCGACGAGCTCAACTACCTGCTCTCGCAGCTGCTGCACGGCGAGCAGGCCGCGCTCCAGCTCTGCGGCCAGCTCGTGAACGTGTGCGACAAGATGGATCAGAAGTGGTACGCGGCGTCGCAGGTGATCGACGAGGCGCGCCACGTCGAGGTGCTCTCGAAGTTCCTCACGCGCAAGATGAACGGCATCTACCCCGTCGGCGGCACGCTGAAGTATCTGCTCGACCAGCTGCTCGAGGCGCAGGGCGTGCAGAAGAAGACGCTCGGCATGCAGACGCTCTTCGAAGGCACGGCGGTCGGCATCATGGACCTGATGCGCACGATGAGCCGCAACGCGTTCGTGACGGAGATGATCAAGCGCATCGAGCAGGACGAGGCGCGGCATGCTGCGTTCGGCGTGCTCACGATGCGCCGCGTCGTGAAGGAAGCGAGCGAGGCCGAGAAGCACGAGATGGAGGACTGGGCGTTTGCGCTGCTCGAGACGCTCAACGCGAATCAGCAGCTCGACATGCTGAAGGTGCTCGGCCCGAAGTACGGCATCGACGCGCTGCCGTTCATGCAGATCATCACCTCGATGCCGAACTTCGCGGACCTGAACAGCCCCATCTTCATGCACACCGTCGTGCCGAACCTGCAGCGCCTCGGCCTGATCACCGAGCGCACCGAGGCCGGTTGGCGCAAGGTGGGCATGATGGTCGACTCGCGTGGCGGCGCCGCGACGGGGCTGCTGCCCCTCGTCGCGTGAGCCTCCGACCCGGCGCGCTGCGTCGGCGTCAGAAGATCGAGTAGCCGCCGTCCGCGACGAGCTGCGCGCCGGTGACGAAGATCGACGCGTCGCACGCGAGGAACGCGACGACGGGTGCGATGTCGTTTGCTGCGCCCATGCGTCCGATCGGCATCTTCGCGAGCCAGTACGCGATGGTTTCCTGGAGCGAGAGCGGCGCGCCATCGGCGCCGCGCATCGGCTCGTGCTTCGCGCCGAGGTTCGTCGCGCACGGGCCCGGCAGCACGGCGTTCACTCGGATGCCGCTCGCCGCGAGCTCGAGCGCGACCGCCCGCGAGAGCATCGCGATCGCGCCCTTCGACGCGCTGTAGGCCGCGTAGCGATCGCCCGCGACTTCGCCGTAAACGGACGAGACGTTGATGATCGACGGCTTCACGGCCTTTGCGAGGGCCGTCTCCTTCAGCAGCGGCACGAGCGTGTGCATGCCCAGCCACGGGCCTTCGACGTTCACGCGGTACTGCGCGCGCAGATCCTCGACCGAGGCTTCGAGAAAGCCGCGCGCGAGCATGATGCCGGCGTTGTTCACCAGCACGTCGAGGCGGCCGCAGCGCGTGCGCAGCTCGTCGTGCGCCGCGCGCCAGTCCTCGGCGCTCGTCACGTCGTGGCGCAGCGCGAAGTGCCCCGCGCCCTCGAGCCGCCCCGCGGTGTCCTGCGCGGTGCTCGCGTCGAGATCGCTGCACACGACCCGCGCGCCGAGGCTCGCGAGCGTCTCGCAGCAGGCGCGGCCGATGCCGGAGCCCGCGCCCGTCACGAGCGCGACGCGGCTTTTCAGGTCGAAGAGCGGGTGACTCGGCAAGGGTGATCCTCAGCGCGGCGAGCGCCCGTACACGAGCCCGAATCCCTCGCTCTTGTACGCGAGCAGGGTGAGCAGCGTCTCCGAGGCGGCGTTCACCACGCCGGGGCTCAGGGAGAGGAACCAGTTCTCTTGCGTGCGGTAGGTCGTCGTCGTGTAGAACGGAAACACTGCGGCGCGGCGCTTGTCGCGGGAAGTGTTCGCGCCCGTGCGGTGCCAAACGCGACTCTCGAACGCGATCGCGCTGCCGGCCGGCGCCTCGACCGGGAGCATCCGCACGCTCTCCGCTTCCGCCTCGCTGGGCATCCGATTCCAGCGATGTGAGCCGACCACGACCTCGGTCGCGCCGTTCTCGCGCGTGAAGTCGTCGATGCACCACGCCACGTTCATGCCCTGCGGCGCCGCGGCCCACGGCTCGGGCACGAAGATCTGGTCCGCGTGGAGCACGCCGCGCGCGGCGCCGGGGCCGGTGATGTTGCCCGAGATGTTCGAGAGCAGCGCCGGCCAGCCGAGCGTCGCGCGCACGAGCTCGATCGCGGCGGGATGCTCGGCGAGATCGCTGAACACCGGGTCGCGGTTGAGCAGGTTCCACACCCGCACGTTCTTCTCGTCCACGTCGAGCCCGAAGCCGTGCTGAGCGTGGCCGCGCTTCACGTCGTCGTCGGCCGCGCGGTACATAGCGTCGCGCGCGCGAGAGAGCTGCTCGCGCGTCAGCACGTCGGGGATCACCGCGACGCCGAGCTCCCGCACGTTTCGCAGGGCGTCGGGGATCGCGCGGGTCGGCGCCGGCAGTGGCAGCGAGGCGAGCGGCTCGCGCTGCGAGCGCACGGGCTGCGCGCCTTCCGCGTGCGCGATCTCGCGCGGCGCGAATCCCATTTCGGCGCGCTTGTTCACCGTGCACCGCCGAGCGGGCGCGGGCGCTCGCCGATGATCTCGCCGCCGATGCGCAAGTTGGAATCTGCGCCGAGCTTGAGCCGCGCGAACAGCTCCGGCGAGAGCCGCGCCTGCGTCTCCGCGGAGAGCGTCACGTTGTGATTGACCTGTGGGCGCAGGAAGTCGACGGAGTAGTAGGCGAACAGCAGCGCGCGCTCCGTGTTCTTCGTGACGTTCGCACCCGAGGTGTGCCAGACGCGCCCGTCCATCGCGACGATCGATCCGCACGGCGCCGTGAACGCCTTCATTTGCGCGAGCGGATTGGCAGGGACCTCCGCGCGCCGCGTGAAGCGCTGGCTGCCGGGTAGGTAGAGCGTGCCGCCGTTCTCGGCGTACACGTCGTCGAGGCACCACACGACGTTCATGCTCCACGGCGCGAGCCAAGGCTCGGGCACCACGAGCGATTGGTCCGAGTGCAGCGACATCGAGCCGCTGCCGGGGCGCGCGATGTTCGCGGTGAAGTTCGAGATGGCGAAGTGCTCGCCCAACACGCCGCGCACGAGCGCAGCCGCGAGCGGATGCAGGATCAGCTCGCGGAAGATCTCGTGCATGTCGAGCAGGTTGAACACGCGCACGTTCGCGGCGTTCGGGTCGAGCGCCGGCATGAACGTCGCGACGCCGCGGCGCTCGCTCTCGGCTGCAGCTTCGAGTAGCGCCGCGCGCGCGGCGCGCGCCTCGCTCTGCGAGAGCACGCCCTCGATGACCGCGACTCCACGCTCGCGCACCTCGGCGAGCGCGCGCTCGACTTCGCGCGCTGCGCCGTCGCCGTGTGCTCGCTCCGTTTCGATCGCAGAGCTCAAGCGTCCACCTCTTTGGCGATGTTGCACCGCGGCGCTGCATTCGGCACTGGCCGCTGGCGGCCGGCGCGGCGACTCCGCAACTCTGCGCGACCTCGCGGGTTCACGGGGAAGCCGCGCCTTCGCAGGGAAAGACACGATGCTGGTCTCAGTTCTCGCCACCGCAGTGCGCTGCGTGCTTTTCGCGCTCGCCGCCGCCGTCGCGCTCTCGGCCGCTGCGCGCGCCGAGTACGACCCGCTCGCGCTGGCGAATGGCGCGGCAGGGCCCGCGCTCGAGCTCACGACGCGGGACGGCTCACGCGAGATCCCGCTGCGCGTGTACACGCCCGCGAAGCTCTCCGCGCCCGCGCCGATCGTGCTCTACAGCCACGGGCTCGGCGGCTCGCGCAATAACAACCGCTACCTCGGCGAGCACTGGAGCGCGCGCGGCTACGTCGCGGTGTTCATGCAACACCCGGGTAGCGATGAATCGGTGTGGAAGGACCTGCCGCGCGAAGAGCGCATGGAAGCGATGCGAGAGGCCGCGACGCCGAGCAACGCGATGAAGCGCGCCGCCGACGTCGAGGCCACGCTCGACGCGCTCGCGGAGTGGCCCGCGGCGCCGGGCCACGCGCTCGCCGGAAAGCTCGACGTGACACGGGTCGGCATGTCGGGCCACTCCTTCGGCGCGGTGACGACGCAGCTCGTGAGCGGTCAACGCGCGCCGCTCGTAGGCGCACGCTTCACCGACGCGCGCATCTACGCCGCGCTCGCGATGAGCCCGAGCAAGCCGCGCCGGGGCAGCGCACGCGAAGCGTTCGGCGCCGTGAAGATTCCGTGGCTGTTGATGACCGGGACCCACGACGGCGCGCGGATCGGCGGTCAAACGCCGGCTTCACGTCTGGAGGTGTTCCCCGCGCTGCCGAACGGCAGCAAGTACGAGCTCGTGCTCGACGGCGCCGAGCACGACGCGTTCGGCGACCGTGCGCTGCCGGGCGAAGCGAAGCCGCGCAATCCGAACCACCACCGCGCCGTGCTCGCGCTCAGCACCGCGTTCTGGGACGCCTACCTGCGCGGTGACCAAGCCGCGCGCGCCTGGCTCGATGGCGACGCCGCGCGCAGCGTGCTCGACGCGCGGGATCGCTGGCAGCGAAAGTGAAGCCTCGCCTCAGGGCGCGGCTGGATGGAACTTGCGATCGAGCAGGCGACCCCAGCGGGGATCGAACGGGTGCACGAGCGAGGTCGGGCCGTCCTCGTTCTCGAGGGGGTAGCCCGCGTTCGCCCACGCGAAGATCGACCCTTCGAGATTCGCCGCGTGCGCGAAGCCCGCGCGCTGGAGCTCCTGGACGAACTTCGACGATCGGTAGCCGACCGAGCAGTAGACGACGACGCGCTCGTAGTCGCCGCTCGAGAACCAAGCGCGCACGTCGGAAACGCGCTGCGTCCAGCGCGCGCCGGGCAAGCGGCTCACGTCGTACTCCTCGCGCTCTCGCACGTCGACGATCAGCGTTCTTGGACCGACGCTCGCCCGCAGCTCGCGCGCGCCGATCTGCGGGACGCCTGGGAAGGTCTCCCGGATGCCCGTCAGCAGCTCTCGCCAAGTCGGTTCGCCCTGCGCCGCGCTCGCGATCGAGAGTGCGGCGGCGGCGAGCGCGCGAGCGAGTCGGGTCATAGGTCGATCTTCCGCAGCCGCAGCGCGTTGCCGATCACGCTCACGCTGCTGAGGCTCATCGCGGCGGCCGCGACCATCGGCGAGAGCAGGGCGCCTGTCAGGGGATAGAGCGCGCCGGCCGCGAGGGGAACGCCGAGCGCGTTGTAGGCGAATGCCCAGAACAGGTTTTGGCGGATGTTCGCGCGCGTCGCGTGCGAGAGGCGCCGCGCGCGCACGAGCGCCGCGAGCTCACCGCGCACGAGCGTGACGCCGGCGCTGCGCAGCGCGACGTCGGCGCCCGCGCCCATCGCGATGCCGACGTTCGCGGCGGCGAGCGCAGGCGCGTCGTTCACGCCGTCGCCCGCCATCGCGACGAGCTCGCCGCGCCGCTGGCGCTCGCGCACCACGTCGAGCTTCTGCTGCGGCAACACCTCGGCCACGACTTCGTCGATGCCGAGTTGCTTGGCGACGAACTCCGCGGTGGCGCGCTGATCGCCGGAGACGAGCGCGATGCGCACGCCCTCGCGCTGGAGCGCGGAGATCGCCTGCGCTGCGCCCCGCTTGATGGGGTCGGCGACGCCGATCAGCCCGAGCAGCTGCGCGCCGCGCGCGGCGAACATCACGGTTTGCCCCGTGCGCCGCAGCTCCTCGGCGCGCGCACGCAGCGGCGCGACGTCGACTCCGCGCTCGCGCATGAGCGCGGCGTTGCCGAGCGCGCAGTCGGCGTCGTTCACACTTGCGCGCACGCCGAGCCCCGTGCGCGCCTCGAAGCCTTGCGCGGCGAGCGGCTCGATGCCGCGCGCCGCGGCGCCCGCGAGGATCGCCGCCGCGAGCGGATGCTCGCTGCCGCGCTCGAGCGCGGCGGCGGTCCCTAACAGCTCGAGCTCGCTCGCGCCGTCCGCGGGCAGCACGCTCGCCAGCGCGGGCTTGCCCTCCGTGAGCGTGCCGGTCTTGTCGACGAGCAGCGTGTCCACCTGCGCCAGCAGCTCGAGCGCCTCGGCGTCGCGGAAGAGAACGCCCGCACGCGCGCCCCGGCCCGTCGCGACCATGATCGACACCGGCGTCGCGAGCCCGAGCGCGCACGGGCAGGCGATGATCAGCACGGAGACCGCGGCGACGAGCGCGTGCGCAGAGCGCGGCTCGGGGCCGAACGCGAGCCACGCGAGCGCGGCGAGCGCGGCGCAGGCGACCACCGCCGGCACGAACCACGCGCTCACCGCGTCCGCAACCCGCTGGCTCGGCGCGCGCGTGCGCTGCGCGTCGGCGACGAGCGCGACGATGCGCGCGAGCAGCGTGTCGCGCCCCACCGCGTCGGCGCGCATCACGAAGCTGCCCGCGCCGTTGACGGTGCCGGCTGTTACGGAAGCGCCGCGCGCCTTCGCGACGGGCATCGGCTCGCCCGTGATCATCGACTCGTCGACCGCGCTCTCGCCCGAGAGCACCGTGCCGTCCACGGGAACCGCTTCGCCCGGTCGCACGCGCAGGCGATTTCCGGGAGCGACCCGCTCGAGCGGCACGTCCTCGTCGCCGTCGTCGGTCACGCGCCGCGCGGTCTTCGGCGCGAGCTTGAGGAGGGCGCGGATCGCGTCGCCGGTGCGCTCGCGCGCGCGCAGTTCGAGCACCTGGCCGAGCAGCACGAGCGTCACGATCACCGCGGCGGCCTCGAAGTAGACGGGCACGCGGCCGTGCGTGTCGCGCATCGCGGCAGGGAACGCGCCGGGCGCGAGCAGCGCCGCGAGGCTCGCGAGCAGCGCGGCGCCGGTGCCGAGCGCGATCAGCGTGAACATGTTCGGGCGCCATGGCCGCAGCGAGGCCCAGCCGCGCGCGAAGAACGGCGCGCCGCCCCAGGCGACCACGGGCGTCGCGAGCGCGGCTTGCACCCACGCGGCGGGGAAATCGTGCGCGAGCGGCCAGCCCGGAATCATCTCGCCCATCGCGAGCGCGAATACGGGACCTGTCAGGGCGGCGCTCACCGAGAAGCGCCGCTGCATGTCGCGCAGCTCGGGGTTGTCCGGGGTCTCGGCGGTGATCTCGCGCGGCTCGAGCGCCATGCCGCAGATCGGGCACGCACCGGGGCCGATCTGGCGCACCTCGGGGTCCATCGGGCAGATGTACTCGCGCGTGTCGCTCGGATCGGGCGTCGTGGCCGCACGAGGTGTTAGGTACACCGCGGGCTCCGCCTGAAAGCGCGCGAGGCAGCGCGGATTGCAGAAGTGGTAGAGCGTGCCGGCGTGCGTCCACTGATGCGGGCCGTCGCGCGCGACGCGCATCCCGCACACCGGGTCGAGCGCGCGGTCGTCAGGCGCAGCCGGCGCGGCGCTCGCCCCGCTCATCGCTTCCTCTTCGCCGGTGCGCCGTAATGCTTCGCCGCGCGCGCCAGCTCGCTCGCCACGTGCGCGCGCAGCGCAGCGGGCTCGAGCACCTCCGCGTCCGCGCCGAACGAGAGCACCCAGCTCGCGATCTCCTCGCCGGGGCCTACCTCCATGCGCAGCTCGATCTCGCCGCCCGGGAGAGCCTCGATCTGCTGCGAGGGGTGCCAGTCGTGCTCGCGCACGTAGAGCGCGCGGCGCGCGCCGAAGCGGATGCGCACGCGCTCGGGCGGCTCGATCACGACACCGAACGCCGAAGCCGCGCGCGCCTCGAAGTCGAAGTCGTCGGGCACGCTGAAACGCTGTTCGGTGAGCTCGGGCGCGCGGACGCGATCCACCGCGAACGTGCGCAGCTCGCCCGACTTGTGGTCGTGCCCGATCGCGTACAGCCCGCCGCTCCGATACCACACGCGATACGGATCGAACTCGCGCGCCTGCGTCTTCCCCGTGCGCGCCGTCGTGTACTTCATGCGCACCGTGCGCCGCGCGAGCACGGCCTCGTTGAGCGCGCGGATCACGTCCGCGAGATCGGCGTAGTTCTTGTGCGGGCCGGGCAGCACGCGGAACGACTCGCGCAGCTTCGCGAGAAAGCCCGCCAGCTCGGGGCCGAGGCTCGCGCGGATCTTCGCGAGCGCGCTCGCGATCGAGTCGTGGAACACGGTGCCCTCGAGGCTCCGTAACAAGTCCTCGCTGAAGCCGAGCGCGAGCAGCTCGTCGGGCGTGAAGGGCGTGTCGCCGAGCTTGAAGCCGTCGATCACGCGCCAGTAGACGTGCGTGTCGCGGCGCTCACTCGTGACGGGGAAGCCCGCGAACATCAGCGCGTCGAGATCGCGGTAGACGGTGCGCCGGTTCACGCCGAGCTCGTCCGCGAGCGAGTCGGGCACGACGCCGTAGCGCGCCTTCGCGAGCAGCTGAATCAGCTTCCACTGTCGCGAGAGTTGGTCGCCGCGCATGCTTCGTCGCTCCGGATCGGCGGCGAACCTAGGCCGATCGCGCGTTCATGGCATTGCCTCGATCGCGAGGAAGGCTTCAGCGCTCGCGTCGAACTGTTCAATCGCTCGGACCCGAGACCGCAACGCCTCGTCTACCTCGTCGACCGAGCAGTTCCCCAGCCGAACCCAGATCACCTTCGGAGGGGGTCCACGCCACACGCTGAGTTGGTGGAAGTCAGAGTCCTTGCTGACGATCGCGAAGCCGTTCTCACGGGCGAAATCCCAAACATCTCGATCGCGCGCAGTGCCGAGCCCGATGTCGAAGACGTGAGCTGAACCTGGAAACTGCGCCGCGAGCCGTCGCACCAGTGAGGGAGCGAGGTTCTGATCGAACAGCAGCTTCAAGCGGCTGCGAACTTCCGCTCGCGATCCGCGGCGTACTCCAGACACGCGAGGATGTCTTCGTGCTCGAGGTACGGGAACTCCGCCAGCAGCTGCGCCTCGGTCATGCCGCTCGCGAGGTACTCGAGCACGTCACCCACGGTGATGCGCATGCCGCGGATGCACGGTTTTCCGCTGCGCTTGCCGGGCTCGATCGTGATGCGATCGCGATGACTCATACGGGGCACCCTAACGCTGCACGTTCCGGCCGGTCAAACGAAACGGGCGCCTCCGTTTCCGGAAGCGCCCGTCGTTGGGCTTCGTCTCGAAGGCGCGTTACGCCGCGCGCTCCACGTACGCGCCGGTGCGCGTGTCGACGCGGATCTTCTCGCCTTCCTTGATGAAGAGCGGCACGAGCACGGTCGCGCCCGTCTCGATCTTCGCCTTCTTCGTGGCGCCGCTGGCGGTGTCGCCTTTGATGCCGGGCTCCGTCTCGACCACCTTCGCGATCACGAACGACGGGATCTCGATGTTGATCGGCTGGCCCTTGTAGAGAATCACCGAGACCTCGGCGTTCTCTTGCAGGTAGTTCTTCGCGTCGCCGACCTGCTCGAGCGGGATCGTGATCTGCTCGAAGCTCTGGTTGTCCATGCACACGAGCCCGTCCGCTTCCGCGTACAGGTACTGCATGTTGCGGTCCTCGACGTCGGCCTCCACCACGCGCTCGCCCGCGCGGTAGGTGCGGTCGACCGTCTTGCCCGTGCGCAGGTTCTTGATCTTGGTGCGCACGAACGCGCCGCCCTTGCCGGGCTTCACGTGCTGGAAGTACGTCATCACCCAGGGGTCGCCCTCGATCTCGAGCTTCATCCCGTTGTGAAAGTCGGACGTATCGGGCATCGCATTCTCCTCAATCACCGAGTCTTGCGGGCGTCACGTTTCGTCAAGGGTGCGCGAACTCGCGGCGCCTCGGCGGTCCCGTCGCCTCGCTGCGCGCGACGCTTTGCGTCGCTTACCTAGGCCTTCGCCGCCTTCACCGCCGCAGTCAGCTTCGGCACGATCTCGAACAGATCGCCTACTGCGCCGAGCTGCGCGACCTCGAAGATCGGCGCGTCGGGGTCCTTGTTGATCGCGATGATGTAGTTCGCGCCCTTCATGCCCACGAGGTGCTGGATCGCGCCGCTGATGCCGCACGCGACGTACAGCTTCGGCGTCACGATCTGGCCCGACGAGCCGACCTGGTACTCGTGGGGCAGCCAGCCCGCGTCGACCACCGGGCGCGAAGCGCCCATCTGGCCGCCGAGCGCGTCGGCGAGCGGCTTGATCACTTCGCCGAACTTCTCCGGCGCGCCGACGCCGCGGCCGCCCGACACGATGATGTCGGCCTTCGTGAGGTCGTGGCCCTTCGCGGCCGCCACCTTCGTCTCGACGAACTTCGCCTTCAGGCCCGCGAGGTCGACCGAGAGTTTCTCGACCTTGCCGTCGGCGGAGCCTTCGAACGGCTTGTTCGCGCCGGGCTGCACCGTCACGACGGTCTTGCCGCCGCTCGCGACTATGCGCGCGTCGAGCTTGCCGTTGAACACGCGGCGGATGAACGCGCCGTCCGCGAAGTTGAACGCGTCGGACACGAACGCCGCGTCGAGGCCCGCGGCTACGCGGCCCGCGACGTCCCAGCCCGAGGGCGTGTTCGAGATCAGCACCGTGGTCGCGCCCGAAGCGGCGACCGCGGCCTTGATCACGCGCGTGTACGCGTCCGCGCTGTAGCTCGCGAGCGCGGCGTCGTCGGCGACGTGCACCGTGCCGGCGCCTTTCTTCGCGAACTCGTCGGCCGCGGCGGAGACGCCGCTGCCGATCACGAGGCCCCTCACGTCGCCGCCGATCTTCTTGGCGAACGCGATCAGCTCGTAGCTCGCCTCGCGAACGGCGCCCTTCTGGATTTCACCAACAACGAGAATCGTCATCTCAGTTCTCCACGCGTTCGACGCTGCTCGTCAGAGCAGGCCGAGCTCCTTGATCTTGGTGACGAGCCCCGCGACGACCTCGTCCGCGCTGCCCTTCAGGATCTGCGCGCCCGAGCCCTTCGGCGGCGCGTAAATCTTCTGGATCTTCACCTTCGCCGCGGCGGCGCCGACCTTGCCCGCGAGGCCGAGGTCGGCCGCGGTCTTCACGTCGATCGGCTTCTTCTTCGCGGCCATGATGCCCTTCAGCGACGCGTAGCGGACCTGGTTGAGGCCCGTCTGCACCGCGAGCACGCACGGGCCTTCGAGGTCGACCACTTCGAGCGCGCCGCCTTCGAGCTCGCGCTCGACGCGGAAGCCGCTCGCGGTCTTCTCCGTCTTCACGCAGCCCGTCGCGCTGGGGATGCCGAGCAGCTCGCCGAGCATCGGGCCCACGGCCGACGCGTTCGAGTCGTCGCTCATCAGGCCCATGAAGACCGCGTCGCAGCCGACGCTCTTCGCGACCGCGGCGAGCGTGCGCGCGATGCCGAGCGCGTCGCTGCCGTCGACCGCGGTGTCCTTCACGTGCACCGCGCGATCCGCGCCCATGCCGAGGGCGGTGCGCAGCGCCTGCGTCACGCGCTCGGGCCCGATCGACGCCACGACCACCTCGGTCGAGGCGTCCTTGTCCTTCAGCCGCAGCGCCTCTTCGAGCGCGAAGCTGTCGTAGCTGTTGATCTCGAACTTGATGCCGTCTTCCTTGATCCACTGGCCGTCGCCCGAGATGTCGAGGCGCGCGTCGGCGTGCGGCACCTGCTTCAAGCAAACGAGAATCTTCATCGTGCTCTCCATCGAGGTTCGTCCGGACCCCGAGGAACTGGGCGCGCGGCGATCGCGCGAGAAGCACCGATGGGGGGCCGAAAAGCGGCGCGCACGGTAACGGACGAGGTTTTCGCGTTCAACGCGACGCGTCAGAAAAAGCGGGCGGATTCGGGGGGTTACGCGTGAGGCCGAGCGCCGCGCTCGCGCGTTACGTGCGCCTCCTGCGCGCCGCTTGCCCGCGCGCGTTTCGCGTGGGCGCCGTCAGCGTGCGTGGTACGCGACCGGGCACGGCGCCTCGGCGCGCGCGACGCCGCCGATCTGGCGGCGGCGCGGCCGCGCGCTCGCGAAGCGCGGCTGCAGCTCGAAGCGTTCCACCAGCGCGCGCACCGCGACGCGAATCGCGCTGATCGAGAAGCGCTGCGCGGGACAGCTGTGCCGGCCGTGGCCGAAGGTGGAGACGAGCTCGCGCGCGGGCAGCGCCGCGAGCACGTCGTCGGCGAGCTTGCGCCCGGCATAGTGATCCGGGTCGAAGCGATCGAGGCCCGGCGCGGCAGTCGGGTTGGTCACGGACAGCATGGTCGTCAGGAACACGCCCGGTGCGAGCGTGAGCTTGCCTTGCTCGGTCTCTAGCTCGAACGGGCGCAGCACGCGGCGCAGCGTGATCGAGCGCTGCGCGAAGCGGATCGATTCGTAGGCGCAGCGCTCGAGCAGCGCGTCGTCGCCCGCGCGCACTCGCTCGAGCAGCGCCGGATGCAGCAGCAAGTTCACGAGCGTCCACGCGAGCGCGGCGGGCAGGTTCGACTGCGCGCCCATCTGGATCAGCATCACGTCGCGCGCCACCTGCACGTTGCGCTCGGGCAACGCCACGTCCGCGAAGCTCGCCTCGATCCGTGCGAGGAAGTCGTCGTGCGCGGCGCCGCTCGCGCGCCGCGCGTCGAGGATCTCGCCGAGCATCGCTTCGATCTCGCGCATCGCGGCCCACTCGCGTCGCTTGCCGGTGGCGGTGCTCCAGAACGTCGAGATCGGCTTCACGAACGAGTCGCCCGTGTCGAGTCGGTCGAAGGCGCGAATCATGCGATCGAGGTACTTCGGTGACGCCGCTTCGAGCCCGGCCCACGACGCGAGGCCGAGCCTGTACCCGAGTCGCTTCGCTTCGCGGAACGCCTCGAGCTCGCCGCTCGTCCCCAATGCCTCGAGCTCGAGCGCGACCGCGCGGTGCAGGTTGTCGAGGTACGTCTCGACGTCGGGGTTCTTGAACAGATCGTGCGGGCGATTGCGCCGGCCGATCGCCAGCTCGAGCGGAATCTTGTGCTTGAACACGAGCTCGAACGTGGCGAGCCCGAAGCTCGCGTGATCCTCGGGCGCGGCGTAGAGCGCGGCGACGCCCTTCGGCGAGAACACGCAGCACAGGCGATAGCCGAGCGCGTCGACCACGAACGTGTCGCCGAGCTTCGCGCGCTGCGCCGCGAAGAACTCGGTGGGCGCGCGCAGCAAGCCGATCCCCGCGCCGAGCCACGGCAGCGCGCCCGCTGCGCGCGGCGGCATCGGCGAGATGTCGGGCAGCGCGCTCACGGCGTGCGCGCGGCGGCGCGTGCGTCGAGCTCGCTGCGAATGCGCGCGTGTGTGGCCTGCGTGAGATCGAAGCGGAGGAACGCGAGCGTTCCGATGCCGTAGCCGACGATGGGCGCGCCTCCCATCAGCAGGATCATCGCGCGCTTCACCGTTTCGGATTGATCTGCGTTCTCGACGTAGCCCGCGGCATCGAGCGCGATCCCGGTGATTCCGATCATCACGCCCGTCGCGAGCTTCGAGACGAAGCTCCATGCCGCGAAGTAAGCGCCTTCTTTGCGCTCACCCGTCGCGTGCTCGTCCACGTCGATCAGGTCCGCCTTGAGCGACTGGCCGAGGGTCGCGCCGCACGCATTCGCGGTGCCTGCCACGACCGAGGAGATCGACATGAGCAGCCAGTCGCCCTCGCCGAGCCAGAACAGCATGCCGAAGCCGAGGCCGCCCTGAACCATCGCCCACAGCCAAAGCCGGCGTTTCTCGAACCTGCGCGCGAGCCGCACCCACAGCGGCACCGCGAGCAGGGTCGACGTGGTGTAGACGATCAGCATGGCTGGAACGAGCTCGGGAGTTTTCATCACGTAACGAATCACGAACGGCACGAGCGCTCCGATCGCGCCGACCCCTAATGACTCGATGAAGAACACGAACAGCAAGAGGCGCGCGAGCCGGTTCCCCCACACGTCGCGCATCGACTTCCAGAGGCTCAGGCCGCCGCGTCCGGTGTAGTCGCTGCGCTCGGGCGGGAGCGCGAGCACGCCCCAGACGATCGATGCCGCGGTCGCGAGGCCGACGCCGACGCCGAGCCAAACCGCCGCGCCGCGGGGATCGGCCGATTGCGTGAGCACGTACGTGCCGAGGCCGAACGAACCGAACAGTCCGAGCGTTCGCACGACTTGGCGCACGCCGAAGATGCGGTTGCGCTCGGCCTGCGAATGCGAGAGCTCCGCGCCGAGCGCCATGTTCGGCACGTCGAACATGGTCTGCGCCGTGTAGAAGCCCACGATCGAGAAGGCGATCCAGGCGTGGAGCGCGAAGGGCGAGAGCCCCTGCGGTGGCGCCCACGCCATCGCGCCGAACGCGAAGAGCGGGAGCGCGGACGCGAGCATCCAGGAGCGCCGCCGGCCGAGCCGCGAGCGCGTGCGATCACTCCAGTTTCCCGCGAGCGGATCGGAGACCGCGTCCCAAACCTTGCCGACGAGGAAGATCGTGCCGACCACGCCGATCGAAGCGCCGAGCACGTCGGCCGCAAAGTTCAGGTACATCACGAGCACGAGCGTCGAGAGGAACGACACCCCGAGCCCCGGCGCGGCGTACGCCCAGAGATGCGCGCGAGTCATCCCCGGCTCAAGCGCCCATGAACATCAGGAAGTCGTCGAGGCTCGCGACGCGCAGGTACGGATTGCGCCGCTTCTGCTCGCCCATGTCGCCGTAGGGCGCGGCGGAGTAGTGGTGGCCCGGGTAGAGGATCGTGTCGTCGGGCAGCTTCTTCAGCTTGTTATGGAGCGAGTCGAACATCTGCGCGGGGTCGCTGCCGGGCAGGTCGACGCGGCCGCAGCTGCCGAGGAAGAGCGTGTCGCCGCTGACGAGCTTGCCCGGGTGCGCCGCCTCCTCGACGAAGAAGCACTGCGAGCCCGGCGTGTGGCCGGGGGTGTGCAGCAGGCGCACCGTGATCGCGCCGAGGGTGAGCGCATCGCCGCCCGCGTGGCGCACGAGATCGCTCTCGGAGAGCGCGGTCACCTTGCGCACGCCATCGGCCTCGTGCGCGTTCACGTGCACCGGCACGGGCGCGCGCGCCATCAGCCGCGCGAGCCCCTCGATCTCCATGCCGAAGATGCGCCCGCCGACGTGGTCCTGGTGGTAGTGCGTGACGAGCGCGCCGGTGACGCGCATGCCGTCCGCCTCGGCGCGATCGACCAGCGCGTCCACCGCCCACGCGGGGTCGACGATCAGGCACTCGCGCGTGGACTTGCTGCCGATCAGGTACGCGAAGTTCTGCATGTCGCCCACGGCGAGCTGCTGGAAGTAGAGATCGGACATCGGGCCTCCGAATTCGCGCAGCTTGGTGCGGAACGCGTGCGCGGCGCAAGGCGCGCGGGTCCGAACAGCTCGTGGGCCACCCCGCGCGCAGCGAGATGCCGTACGGCGGAGGTTGCGAGCTGTCTGCCGCTCCTTTCGATGCCACCTCCGGCGACCCGAAGCCACTCCATTGGGCAAGGAGCTTGCGGATGCGGCTTTCAGGAATCGGACTTGCGGCTCTCTTCTCTGTCCACGCGTTTGCCGGCAACGCGGGCGCGACGCCGCTCGCCTCGCTGCCCGGGATCGCGTCGATCACGGTTTGGGAGGACACGAAGCAACTCGCGACGGATCCCCTCGATCAGCGCGTGTTCGCGATCTCCGACGCTGCCCTTGCAACGCGTCTCGCGGTCCTCGACGCCGCGAACAACGACTTCGCGTCGAGCGTCGGCGAGTTCTACGACGTGTTCCTCTCCGACTCGGACGGGACGCCGGACGCGATGGGCGAGTACCTCACGATCGAGGTCATCTACGACACGCCTGGCTCCAACGGCGGAAACATCAATCGCATCGACCTCAACTTCTCGAGCGGCCCCACGCAGTTCGCCGACTCCGTTGCGAGCTTCGTGACCGCCGGTCCCGGCGTCGCGGGCTCGGTCGGTAACGCGGTGGATGCCGACATCGACACGACGACGCTCCTCGGCAGCACGTTCGGCACCTCAGGGCGCTTGCGCTTGACCGTCGGCTTCTCTGCGACCGCCGTGCCCGAGCCTGCAGTCACCTCCCTGCTGGCATTGGGCCTCGGTCTCGCGGTTGCCAAGCTCGGTAGACGTCGCTCCGCTCGCCTCTGAGGGCGGCCGCGACGACGTCCGTCGCTCAGTCCGGCAGCTCGATGTGCAGCGTGTCGCCCTCGAGCCACGCGCGGTGCACGCGCACGCGCGCGCCGTCGTCTTTGCCTTCGCCGCTGCGCACGTCGTAGGCGTAGCCGTGCACCGGGCAGATCACGCACTCGCGCTCGATCTCGCCCTCGCCGAGGCTCGCGCCCGCGTGGGGACAGATGCCGTCGATCGCGAAGTACCCCGACTCGGTGCGCCCGATCGCGAGCAATCGCCCCGCGATCGTGAACGCGCGTACCTCGCCGACGCGCAGCTTCGAGGCGGGGGAGAGCGTGTGGACGCTCATTCACGCACCGGTCGACGGGCAGCGCGGCGGGCCAAAAGGGGTCAGACCCCGCGTGGTCGGTTGCGCTGAATCCGCGGCCACTCGCGCGCTCGCGGCTACGGCGTCCCGAGCGTCTTGCGCACCCAGGTCTCGAGCACGCTCAGCACTTCGCGATTCACCTCGTCCTGCGTGCGCGGCCCCTTCTTCGGAACGGCGAGGTGGTGGTCGGCTTCCTCCACCACGTGCAGCTGCACGGGCGCGCCCACGCGCGTCAGCGTCTTGCGCAGGGCGGGCAGCTCGCACATGCGGTCCTTCGAGCCCTGCACGAACAGCATCGGCGTGATCACGCGGTAGAGCCGGTCGGCGCGCACGTCCTTCGGGTCGCCCTGCTTGTGCAAGGGGTAGCCGAGGAAGAAGAGGCCTTGGATGCGGATGCGCGTGGTGGCTGCGTGTGCAGCAGCGATTGCGCCCGCGTTCTTGCCGCCCGCGAAGATGTAGGCGGGCGCGGCGCTGGGGTCCTGCGAGAGCACCTGCAGCGCGGCCTGGTAGGTGCGCAGCAGCACGAGGGGATCGTCGGGCTTCTTCTTCTCCGCGACCATGTACGGCATCGGAAAGCGCAGCGTGAGGTACTTCCGCTCGGTCAGCGCCTTCTGCAGCGTGTCGAGGAGCGGATCCTCGGCGTCCGAGGCCTGCGCGAAGACCACCGAGACGCGCGCGCCGGTGGGCCACCACTCGGGCACCCCAAGGCGTCCCGTCACGGAGTCGAGACCGTGGACCGGCTCGATCAGCGGGATCTTGATCGGTTCGTACTGGGGTGCGGAGTCGGCCACGCCCATCCTCTAGTGATGAGGAGAACAGCCCCCGGGGGCGAGCGGCGGGCGAACCTTAACTACTTCGATTTGCGAGCAACAGGCCGCGCGAGGCGTTTCGGGGCGAGGATTTCGCGGCGACTCTCATTTCCCCCGGATCGAGCGCCCCTTCACCCCGCGTCGTGGCCACCCGATCATCGAGGCCCTCATGCGCAAGCTGCTCATCACCGGCATTGCGGGCCCGCTCGGGCGGCGTCTCGCGCGCCGGCTCGCGGAGAGCTGGGCGGTGTGCGGCGTCGACGCGCGCCCGTGGCCGGGTCGCCCGCGCGAGATCGCGATGCACGTCGCCGATCTGCGCAAGCGTGAGTTCGAGGAGGTGGTCCGGGGCGAGCGCCCGCACGCCATCGTGCACCTCGGCGTACGGCGCTAGCTCCGCGGCGACGCCCGCAACCGCCACGATCAGAACGTGCGCGGCACGAAGCGCTTGCTCGATCACTGCGCAGCCTTCGGCGTGAAGCAGCTGGTGATGGTGTCGACCGGCGCCGTCTACGGCGCGGCTCCGGAGAACGCGCTGTACATGAACGAGGACGAGCCGCTCAGCGCGAGCCGCACCTACCCCGAGATTCGCGACCGCGTCGAGGTCGACGCCGTCGTCAGCGGCTTCGTGTGGCGCATGCCCGAGATCCGCACCGCGGTGCTGAGGCCCGTGCACGTGTTGGGGCCGCACTCGACGGGCATGATGGCCGACTACCTGCGCCGCGATCGCCCGCCCACCGTGCTCGGCTACGACCCGCTGATTCAGGTGATGCACGAAGACGACTGGTGCGAGTCGATCGCGCTCACGCTCGCGAAGGAGATCGCGGGCGTGTTCAACGTGACGGGGCCGGGCGTCGTGCCGCTGCGCACCGCGATCGCGGAGACGGCCGGCGTGCCGATGTCGGTGCCGGAGTTTGCGCTGCGCCCGTGGATCCGCGCCGCGTTCGCGGCGGGCCTCGTGCCTTGGCCCGAAGGCGCGATCGACATGCTGAAGTATCCCGTGACGATCTCGGGCGAGCGCTTCGTGCACGCGACGGCGTGGAAGCCGCTGTTCTCGCTGCCCGAGATCTTCGCCGCGCACCGCGAGCGCCGGAGCGAGCCGTGAGCGAGGCGAGCGCATACGACCGCGTGCTCGACATGTTGCGGACGGCGCTGCCCGAGTCCGTGCGCGAGCTCGAAGCGCGCATCGAGGAGCGCCTCGCGCGCGTGCCGGCGCGCCTCAACGAGTACGGCGTCGACCGCTTCGGCATGGAGCCCGCGTTCGCGAAGCGCAACCTGCTGCCCGCGGCCCTGCTCTACCAGCACTACTTCCGCGTCGAGACGCGCGGCGCGGAGCGCGTGCCGGGAGGCCGCGTGCTGCTGATCGCGAATCACGCCGGCCAGCTCCCGTTCGACGCCGCGATGCTCGGCGTCGCGATGCTGCTCGAAGCCGAGCCGCCGCGGCTCGCGCGCGGGCTCGGCGAGTACTGGATTCCGCAGCTGCCGTTCGTGAGCGAGCTCGCGACGCGCGGCGGAAATCTCGTCGGCACACCCGAGAATTTCCGCGCGCTGATCGACGCCGAAGAGTGCGTGATGGTGTTCCCGGAAGGCGTACGCGGCATGAACAAGCCGTTCCGCGAGCGCTATCGGCTGCAGCGCTTCGGCACCGGCTTCGTGCGGCTCGCGCTCGAGACGCGCACGCCGATCGTGCCCGTGGGCATCGTGGGCAGCGAGGAGCAGCAGCCTGGCCTCTACGACGTGAAGCCGCTCGCGAAGTTGTTGGGGATGCCCGCGTTCCCGATCACGCCCACGTTCCCGTGGCTCGGCCCGCTCGGCATCTTGCCGCTGCCGGTGAAGTATCGGATCGAGATCGGCGAGCCGATCCACTTCGAGGGCGACCCGAACGAAGGCGACGCCGCGATCGAAGCGCGCGTGTCCACCGTGAAGATCGCGATCGACAACCTGCTCGAAGCCGGCCGCCGCGAGCGCAAGGGCGTGTTCTTCTGAGCTCAGCCGAGCAAGTGCGATCGAGCGAGCGAAGCGAGGCGACGACGGCGGGGCGAGAGTGGCCGTGAGCTCGCGCTGGCCTAAAGCTGGCCAATCACTGCGACGATGCGGACTTCATGTGGATCGCGCCCCTGGTCTTTGCGCTGCTCGCGGCGCCCGCGTTTCGCGTCTGGCGCGCAAGCGCGGGGCGGCGCGATGCGCCCGAGCGGTCGGTCGCCGCTTTCTTCGCGCTCTCCGGGCTGGGATTCGCGCTGCGCTTCCAGGCGCTGAACGACGGCCGACTCGACACCACGCTCGAGATCGCGCTGAACAGCGCGGGCCACGTGGCGCTCTCGCTCGCCTCGATCGCGCTCCTCTCCTTCACGCAGCGCATCTTCCGCCCGACGGCGCGCGCGGCAATGTGGGGCGGCAGCGCGTTGTCGCTGGCCGCGCTCGCCCTGCTCCCGCTCGACGGCGGCGCCACGCGTGAAGACGCAGATTCGCTGCTGGCGCTGAACGCCCTGCGCGCGCTCGTCTTCTCCTGGAGCTTCCTCGAAGCCTTCCTCTACTGGCGGCAGATGAGGCGGCGCGCGGCGCTCGGGCTCGGGGATCACGTCGTCGCGAATCGCTTCCTGCTGTGGTCGATCTGGAGCGCGGGTCTCGCGCTCTGCTTCGTGTTCGTGCTCGGCATGCGCATCGCTGGCCGCGCGATCGGCGCCGACTCCGCGCTGCTCCCGACGTACATGCCGATGATCCGTGTCGTCCTCGGCGCGGTCGTGCTCGCGTCGTTCGTCGCGATCTGCCTCTGCTTCTTCCCGCCCGCGCGCTACCGCGCATGGATTGCGCGCCCGGCCTGAGGAGCAGCAGGCGCCCGCGCGCGAGATAGATTGCGCACGTGAGCGACGGCGACCGCATCGAAATCGACCTCAGCGCCCGCGAACAGCGCGTCTACGATCGCTGGCGCGCGGCGCTCGCGAAGCCGCTGCCCGGCGCGAGCCCGGACCTGCGCGACGCGCTGCTCGCGCTGCCCGATCTGGTCGTGCTCGTGCTGCGCTTGTTACGGGACTCGCGCGTGAGGCCGGGCGACAAGGCGATCGCGCTGCTCGGCATCGCGTACGTGATGTCGCCCGTCGACCTGATGCCCGAGTTCCTGTTCGGCCCCGTCGGCCTGCTCGACGACATCTTCGTCCTCGCGCTCACCGTCTCGCGCCTCGTGAACCGCGTGCATCCCGACGTCGTGCGCGCGCACTGGTCCGGCAAGGGCGACGTGCTCGACGCGATTCACCGCACGAGCGCGTGGGCCGAGCGCCAAGTCGGCGGGCGCGTGCGCAGCGCGATCGAGCGCTGGAGTCGATGAAGCCGATCGTCATCGTCACCGGCAACCCCGGCGCCGGGAAGTCGACGCTCGCCCGGCGGCTCGCGCTCGCAGCGGAGCGCGGCCTGCATCTCGACTCCGACCTCTTCTACGGCTTCCCCGCGCGGCCCATCGATCCGACGACGCCGGACTCGCGAGAACAGAACGAGACGATCCTGCGTGCTCTCGCACGCTGCGCGCGCACGTTCTCGGAGGGCGCCTACGACGTGTTCTTCGACGGCGTCGTCGGCCCGTGGGTCCTGCCGCTCGTGCGCGCCGAGCTGCGCGGTCTCGAGCTGCACTACGTCGTCTTGCGCGCGAACGAGGCGGATGCGCTCGCGCGCGTGCGCAGCCGCGATGGCGAGGGGCAGGATGCGCGCGTGAGTCAGATGTACCGCGCGTTCGCGGAAGTCGGCGAGCACGCGGCGCGCGTGGTCGCGACCTCGGGGCGCCGTCGGCGCGACGTGTTCGCGGAAGTGTCGGACGGGCTGCGCGCCGGCCGCTTCCTGTTAGGGGCGGAGTAGAACGCTCACGCCCCCGCCGCGTCCGCCTCGAGCTCCTGCACGAGCAGCTCCAGCGCCGCTTCGGCGAACGCCGCCATGTTGCGTACGCGGTCGCCGTCGCCGGTGAGCACGCGGCGAGTGGCCTCGCGTGTGCCCGCGATCGCCACCCAGGCGTGTCCCGCAGGATCGCCGTAGCGATTGGCGGTGGGCCCCGCGGCGCCGCCTTCGCCGATGCCCCAGTTCGCGCCCAGCTTCACGACCGCGCTGCGCGCGAGATGCAGCGCCCACGGCTCGCTCGCGCCGCGCAGGTTGTCGGGCGGCTTCACCGCGCCCGCGATGAAGCCGCGGCTGGCTGCGAGTGTGTAGATCACGCCGCCGCCGAGGAAGTAGTTGCTCGCGCCCGGCACCGACAGCAGCGCCGCGCAGACGAGCCCGCCCGCCGCGCCTTCGCACACCGCGACCGTCTCGCGCTGCGCCTGCAGCAGCTGCGCTGCGCGCGCGGCGAGGGAGAGCAGCTTCGGGGTGAGGGGTCCGGCTTCGCTCATGGAGGCTCCGAGTTGTTACGGGCTGCCCGCCGCGCGCTCGGCGGCGATGCTCGCCATCGCGCGCCGCTGGGCTTCGGGGATGCGGCGCACCCGCCCCGTCGTGTCGACCATGGCGTGCTCGGTCGCGCCGCGCGCTATCGCGATGAGCTCCGCTCCGCTTCGCGTCGCTGCGCGCTTCGCTTGCCGGCTCGCCTCGTCGACGAGCGACAGCGCGTACTCCATGCGCAGCGACGCGCCGCGCGCCCACGCGAGCCACACCGCGATCTCGACCTCGTCGTCGAAGCGCAGGCCGCGCAGGTAGTCGAGCTCGACGCGCGTGGTGGCGAAGTGCAGTCCCTCGGCGACGTACTCGCGATAGGGACGGTGGTGCTCGTCCATCCAGCGGATGCGCGCGAGCTCGAGGAAGCGCACGCAGTTCGCGTGGTGCACGAGGCCCATCGCGTCGGTCTCGTAGAACGGCACGCGATGGCGGTGGCGCGTGACGGGCACGCCGGGCGGCGGGAGCGGCTCGGGCATCGCGCGGACCTAGAACTTGTCCTTGGCCGCGCGGCGCTGGCCGAGCTCCTCGACGGTCGCCGCGCGCATGAACGGGTTCGTGGCGTGCTCGTCCGCGATCGTGGTCGGCACGACCATCTCCGCGGGCGTCGCGTCGTGCCAATCCTTGGCGGCGTTCGCGCGAATCTTCGCCACGCGAAGGGCGGCGGCCTTCACGGCGGAGTTGTCAGGTTCCGCGTGCGCGGCGAAGCGGAGATTGCCCGCGGTGTACTCGTGGCCGCAGAACACGCGCGTGTCGCCCGGCAGCGCGCCAAGCTTCTGCATCGCGCGGAACATCATCTCGGGCGTGCCTTCGAACAGGCGCCCGCAGCCCGCTGCGAACAGCGTGTCGCCGCAGAAGACGGCGCGCGCCTCGTCGAACACGTACGCGATGTGCCCGCGCGTGTGCGCGGGGATGAACAGGATGCGCGCGGTCGCGCGGCCCACTGTGATCGTGTCGCCCTCGTCGAGGCCGTTCGTGAAGCCCGCGAGGCGGTCCGCGTCGCTGCGATGCCCGAACACGGGAGCTCCGTACTTCTTGGCGAGCTCGGGGTTGGCGGCGGCGTGATCGGGGTGATGGTGCGTCGAGAGAATCTTCGTGACGCGCGCGCCGATCGCATCGACTCGCTTCACGACGGGCGCGACTTCCGGCGCATCGACGACCGCGGCCTCGCCGCTCTGCTCGCACACTAGCAGGTAGGTGTAGTTGTCGCTGAGCGTCGGGATGCGTTCGATGCGGAGGGTCATAGGCGCGCGAAGCTAGGTCGGCGTGCCGCGCGCTTCCATGCTCACAGCAGACTCAGCTGCGGATCCGGCTCCACGTCCGCTGCGAGCGCCGCGATCTCCGCCGCGCGCTCGGGGTTCACCGCGGGGCAGCGGTCCTTGAACTCGCACCAGTTGCAGAGCCCGCTCGGCTTCGGCGCGAACTCCTTCTCGCCGCGAATCTTGTCGATCGCGCGCGTCGTGTCGCTCCGCAGACGTTCGCGCTGTTCCGGCGTGCGCTGCGAGGTGCGCTGCTCGTCGCGCAGCACGTAGTGCCACACGAGCCGCATCTCGCCGTCTTCGCCGAGCTGCTCGCGGATGCCGAGCTCGTAGAGCCCGAGCTGGCGGTCGCGGTCGAGGTCGTCCTGCTTCGGGATGCGGCGGCCGGTCTTGAAATCGTGGATCTCGAGCACGCCGTCCTTCGCGCGCGCGATGCGGTCGATGATGCCGCGCACCGCGTAGCGGCCGTCCTCGTCGAGCCTGAACTGAATCGGGCGCTCGAGGCCGACGGTCTGGTCGCGGTCGAACGGGTAGTGGCGGCGGTAGTAGTTCTCGAGCCCGCGCGCGCCGGCGTCGCGGTAGAAGTCGACCGGCGTGCCCTCGCGCGCGATGCGCACGCGCGCGGCGTCGAACTGCTCCTCGAAGTTCGCGTGGTAGCGGGCCACGACCTTGCCGAGCGAGGGCAGCATGCCCTGGCCGACGAACTGATAGAGGCGCTCGAGGATCTCGTGGACGCGCTTGCCGACGAACGCCTCGATGCCCTCGCTCTCGATCTGGATCTTTTCGATGTAGCGGAAGGAATACTGCTTGGGGCAGTTCTCGAAGCAGTTGAGGCTCGACGGCGAAAAGACCGATTGCACGTGAGCTCGCGGAGGGGCCGGATTGTTAGGGAGTCAGAGTGTCGGGGGTTCTGGCGACTCTAGCAGCGCACGTGCGCGCGCCACGATCTCGCGCTCCGCGTCGAAGCTCATGCGCGCCTCGGCTTCGGCGAGCGCGCACCACAACACGCGCGCCATCTCGCCGTCGGCCGCGTGCGCTTCGCCCGCGGCATGGGCCATCAGGTAGTAGTGCACGCGCTTCGCGACCTGGCGCCCGGCCCGGCGCTCGTAGAACACGTACGAGACGTCGCCGAGGGGCGCGATGATGCGGGCGCTGAGCCCGACTTCCTCGCGCACCTCGCGCAGCGCCGCCTCTTCCCGCGTCTCGCCGGGGTCGATCTTGCCCTTCGGCAGGCGAATCGTGCGGCGCCCGGAGTTGCGGTCGACTTGCTCGGCGATGAGCGCCTCGTAACCGCTGGCGCCGCGCCGCACGACGAGCCCGCCGGCGCTGACTTCTTCGCTGCGCTCCGCCACCCCGTCCCCCGTGCCGGCATCCTGCCCGAATCTCACAGAAACTTTGGGGCTAAGCTGCAAAACCTTGCGCCCGGCCGGAGCACCGATGAAAGCCAAGCGACTCGACGATGTCTACGAGGCCACGATCGCGGCGCTCTCCGCGCCGGCGGTGGACGCGCTCGCGAAGGCCGATGCGGAGGGCTACCCGGCCTACGACGAGGTCGTGGCGTGGACCGAGCGCGTGAAGGGCGTCGTGCTCCACCAGCGCGACCGCGGTGCGCTGCGTTCGGAGCTGCCCGCGATCGCCGAGCGGCTGCTGCGCTTCCTCGCGAAGGTGCCGCTGCCGGAAGGCGTGGTCGCGGAGGCGGTCGCAGCCGAGTTCGTCGCTCGCCTCCCCCAGGTGCGCGAGCGCCTGGCGGAAGACCTGGAGGCCGCGTTCGAGGGCGACCCGGCCGCGAAGAGCTTCGCGGAGATCCTGGTGGCGTATCCCTCGATCCAGGCGATCGCCGTGTACCGCCTCGCGCACGAGCTCGTGAAGCTCGGCGCACCGCAGCTGCCGCGCATCATGGCCGAGTACGCGCACGATCGAACCGGGATCGACATTCATCCCGGCGCGAACATCGGACGGCGCATTTTCATCGACCACGGCACCGGCGTCGTGATCGGCGAGAGCGCCGACATCGGCGACAACGTGCGCATCTATCAGGGCGTGACGCTCGGCGCGTTCTCGCCGCGCCGCGGTCAGACGATCCGCGGCACGAAGCGCCACCCGACGCTCGAGGACGACGTCACGATCTACGCGGGCGCCACGATCCTCGGCGGCGAGACCGTGATCGGGCGCGGCACGGTGATCAGCGGCAACGCGGTTGTGACGGAGTCGGTGCCGCCGGGCTCGCGGGTCGTGCCCGAAACGCAGCGGCTCGAAGTGCGGCAGCGTGGCGAGACGAAAGAGCCCAAACAGCTGAATTGGGAGATTTGAGGAGATGTCGCGAGCGGGTTGCGGTGCTCACACGCGCTGGGTTGCACAGCGGATGCAGCCGACGCCGCTGCGCGCCGCGGCTGATCCGCTTGGCGCGATTCGGCTTGGGGTGCGCTCGCTCGCGGTCCTCTCGTTCGTGCTGGTTGCGTTTTTCATGAGTGCGCCCGCGATTGCGCAGTCCGAAGAAGGCTGGGGCTACGCGCTCTCGAACGAGCTGATGAGCCCGTGGTGCCCCGGCTTCTCCTTGCCCGATTGCAGCAGCGGCTACGCGCAAGACCTGCGTATGTGGATCCTCGAGCAGGAGCGGCTCGGGCGCCCCGAAGCCGACGTGAAGGCGGAGATCCTCGCGAGGTACGGCGAGAAGATGTTGCAGGCGCCCGAGGCGAAGGGTCGCGGCGTCCTCGCCTACGTGATCCCGGGCGTCGTGATTGCGCTCGGCCTCGCGCTGATCGTGACGTTCTTGCGACGCCAAGGAACGCCGGCGCAAGTGCCGGCCGCCGCGGATGCGAGCGCGCTCTCGCGCGTCGACGCGGAGCTCGCCGAGTACGAGCGCAAGAATCCGAGCGCATGAAGATCTACACGCGGCGCGGGGACTCGGGCGAGACGGATCTGTTCGCGGGCGGGCGCGTCGGCAAGGACGACGTGCGCGTCGAGGCGTACGGCGCCGTCGACGAGCTGCTCGCGGTGCTCGGGACTGCGGCGGCGGACTCGCAGCAGGCGGATCTGCGCGCATTCGTCGCCGAGATCCAGAGCACGCTGTTCTCGCTCGGCTCTTACCTCGCGACACCGGATGCAGAGCGCCGCGCGAAGAGCGGCATCGCCGAGCCCGCGCAGGCCTGGGTCGACGCGCTCGAAGCCGCGATCGATCGCAGCGAAGCGGAGCTCGCGCCGCTGAAGCGCTTCATCCTGCCCGGCGGCACGCGCGGCGCCGCGAGCTTTCACCACGCGCGCGTCGTCTGCCGCCGCGCCGAGCGCAGGTGCGTCACGCTGCACCGCGCGCAGCCGCTCAGCGAAGTGGCGCTGCGCTACCTGAACCGCCTCAGCGACTTGTTATTCGTGCTCGCGCGGGTGGAGAACAAGCGCGCGGGCGTGCCGGACGTGGAGTGGGCGGGGCTGGGGTGAGCGGCGAAGGCCGTGTTCGCAGTCGCTCACCCACAATCGCGCGTGGCGATGAGGTCGTGAGCGCGCTCGAGGTCAGGCAGAGGTGTCGGCCGAGGCATTCGGGTCGCTCTGAGCGGGATCGCGCGGATCAACGGCGCCCAGCACCTCCCGCGGTCCCTCGAACAGCTCGCGGATCCGCGTCCCGAGCATGAAGAAGAACAGCAGCTCCGCGAGCAACAACAACAGCACGAGCTTGCCTGCGCGCCTCCACAACTTCTTCACGCCGCGCCTCCCCGCAGCGCGCGCTCGATTGCAGCGCCGAGCTCTTCCGCGAGCGCGAAGCCCGACACCTCGGGCGCGGCGGCGAGCTTCTCCGCGAGCGCGCTCGCGCCGCCGAGCGCGGCGAGGCCGTAGCTGCCGTAGCGGCGCGCGAGCATGCCGCGCAGCCAGGCGTCGCGGCCGCGGCGGCGGTTCGCGGTGAGTGCGCTGCCCGCGAGATGCGCGCGGTGCTTCGCGATCGCGGCTTCGAGCGCGTCGATGCCCGTGCCGTCGCGTGCACTCAGCAGCACCACCGGCGGGATCCAGGCGACGTCGCTCTTCTCGCCGAGTGCGAGCGCACTCTCGAGCTCGCGCGCGGTGCGCTCGGCGAGCGCGCCGAGGTCGGCTTTGCCGACCGCGAAGATGTCCGGGAGCTCGAGCACTCCGGCCTTGAGGAACTGCACGGTGTCGCCCGCCGCGGGCTGCGCCACGAACACGAGCGTGTCGACGAGATCGGCGACGTCGCCCTCGCTCTGGCCCACGCCCACGGTCTCGACGATCACCACGTCGAACACCGCGGCCATGATCGTGACCGCGGCGCGCGCGGCGTCGCTGAGTCCGCCTAATGACTCGCGCGCCGCGAGCGAGCGGAAGAAAACGCCGGAGTCGTTCGCGGCGGAGCGCACGCGCACGCGGTCGCCGAGCAGCGCGCCGCCGCTCTTCTGGCTCGAAGGATCTACCGCGACGATCCCCACCGTTTCGCCGCGCGCGCGGTGCGCGCGCACGAGCGCGTCGAGCAGCGTGGACTTGCCGGCGCCGGGCGCGCCGGTGAGCCCGAGCCGCGGCGCGCCGCCGAACAGCACGCGCGCTTCGAGCGCCGCGAGCAGCTCGCGCGCGGCGGCGCGCTCTTCGGGCCGCGAGTCGTCCGCGAGATTCAGCGCAGGCGCGACGGCGGCTCGGTCGCGCGCGAGCAGTCGCGCCGTCAACTCCGCGGCGCGTTCGTTGGCGCTAGGCAGACGCGGCCTCCGCCACGTCCACCACTTCCCCTAACACGCGCGTCAGGTCGAAATCCTTCGGCGTGTAGACGCGCGCGACGCCTGCGGCGCGCAGCTGCGCGGCATCGTCTTCGGGGATGATGCCGCCCACGATGACCGGCACGCGCACGCCCGCGTCGCGCAGGCGGCCGAGCACGTCGAGCACGAGCACGCCGTGCGAGCCGGACAGGATCGATAGCCCGATCACGTGCACGCCTTCGTCGCGCGCGCTCTGCACGATCTCGGCGGGCGTGACGCGAATGCCCTCGTACACGACCTCCATGCCGAGGTCGCGCGCGCGCACCGCGATTTGCTCCGCGCCGTTGCTGTGGCCGTCGAGGCCGGGCTTGCCCACGAGCAGCTTCAGCGGCCGCCCGAGCTTCGGCGCGAGTCCGCGCACGCGCGCGCGGATCTTCTCGGCCTCGGGGTCCGCGCCGCGCACTTCGCGCACGACCACGCCGGTCGGCGCGCGGTACTCGCCGAACACGGCGCGCAGCGCGTCGGCCCATTCGCCGGTGGTGACGCCGGCCTGCGCGCAGCGGATCGAGGCGGGCATCACGTTCGCGCCGCTCTTCGCGGCGTCGCGCAGGTTCGCGAGCGCCGCCTTCGCGTCGCCGGCGCTGCGCTTGCTCCGGAACGCGCGCAACCGCTCGATCGCCGCATGCTCGGCGCTCTCGTCGACTTTGAGGATCGCGCCGCCGGCGCCGCTCGTGAGCGGGCTCGGCTCGGCTTCGCGATACGCGTTCATGCCGATCACCATCTGCTCGCCGCTCTCGATCGCGCGCAGCCGCTTGGTATGCGACTCCACGAGACGCTGCTTCATGTACGCGTTCTCGACCGCGGCCACCGCGCCGCCCATCCCTAACACCTTGTCGAGCTCGGCCTGCGCACCGTCCGTCAGCTCCTTCACCTTTGCGGCGACGACGGGCGAGCCGTCGAACAGGTCGCCGTACTCGAGCAGGTCGGTCTCGTAGGCGAGGATTTGCTGGATGCGCAGCGACCACTGCTGATCCCACGGCCGCGGCAACCCCAATGCCTCGTTCCACGCGGGCAGCTGCAGCGCCCGCGCGCGCGCGTTCTTCGAGAGCGTGACGCCGAGCGCCTCGAGCACGATGCGGATCACGTTGTTCTCGGGCTGCGCCTCCGTCAGCCCGAGGCTGTTCACCTGCACGCCGTAGCGGAAGCGGCGCAGCTCGGCGTCCGCGACGCCATAGCGCTCACGGCCCACGCGATCCCACAACTCCGTCATCGCGCGCGCCTTGCACGTTTCCTCGACGAAGCGGATGCCCGCGTTCAGGAAGAACGAGATGCGCCCAAAAACGCGGAGCAGGGCACTTGCGGCGACGTCGCCGCGCGCCTTCACGGCGTCGAGCACGGCGATCGCGTTGGCGAAGGAGTACGCGATCTCCTGCACCGGCGTCGCGCCGGCTTCCTGCAGGTGATAGGAGCAGATGTTGATCGGATTCCACTTCGGGATCGCGTCGACCGTGAACGCGATCATGTCGCTGATCAGGCGGATCGATGGCTCCGGCGGAAACACGTACGTCCCGCGCGACAGGTACTCCTTGACGATGTCGTTCTGCGTCGTGCCCGAGAGCTTGCTCGCGGCGACGCCCTGGCGCTCCGCGGCGGCGACGTAGAGCGCGAGCAGCCACGCGGCCGTCGCGTTGATCGTCATCGAGGTGTTCATGCGGTCCAGCGGGATCCCGCGGAACAGCGTGTCCATGTCCTCGATCGAGCCGACCGGCACGCCGACTTTGCCGACCTCGCCACGCGCGAGGGGGTGGTCGCTGTCGTAGCCGGTCTGCGTGGGCAGATCGAACGCGACGGAAAGGCCCGTTTGCCCCTTCGCGAGATTCGTGCGGTAGAGCGCGTTGCTCGCCTCGGCGGACGAGTGCCCCGAGTACGTTCGGAACACCCAGGGTTTCTCGCGCTCCGCCATCACGCCTCCGCCGAAAACTCAGAGATCGGCGAGGCTACCCGAGCGCGTGAGGGCTCGAAACGAAAACGCCCGGCGCGAAGGCCGGGCGTTTTGGGAAAGCGCAGGGTCTAGAAGCGGCGTCGGCCGAACGTCGCGAGCCCGGCGATGCCGGTGAGCGCGAGCGCTGCCAATGCCGGCTCGGGCACCGGCTGGCCCACGAACTCGATGTTGCCCCGAACCGTGAGAGTGACTCCGTTGTGCACGAACTCGGCGAGCTTCACGCCCTGGAAGCTGAGCCGCGACGTGGCCGGGTCGTACAGGATCGTGACGTCGAGCGCGCTGACCGACAGCGTCCCGAAGATCGGAACACTCGGGACCGTCACCGGCGTGGTCGCATCGACCATCGATCCCAGGTACGCGACGTCGAGCGGGCCGATCGAGATGTTGTACGGGTTGGTGGTGTCGCCCGTGGAGGCGAAGCCGGCGCCAGGCGCCACGTTCACCTTCAGCAGAAGCGCGTTGTAGGCGCCCGGCAGCGCCGACGCCCAGATCGCCAGGTTCATCGCGGTCAGGTCGAGGTCGGAGACGACGCCGGTCGTTGGGTCGAACACGAGAAAGCCCGAGTCCAATTGACCTTGACCGCTCGCGATCAGAGTGTTGCCCGCCCAAACATGGAGCGTCATCGCCCCCTGGTCGGGCACGAAGTTGAGTGGTGCGGCTTGAAGAGCGCCGGGTAGCGCGAGGGCGAGCAGCAGCAGCAGCGGACGCAGTAGTCGCATGTAGGACTCCGGAGATGGGAGCAGCACGGGAAGCGCAACAGCAATTGCCATGCCGCACGGCTCCACGCGTGTAAGTCCGCGAAACAGCAGAAGTTCGAGATTGGCGACTGCCCACGAGATGGAACTCTCGTTCCGCGTGCGGAAGAAGTTTTCCGTGCGGCCTCGGCGTTCGCCGCGTGCCATCTTGGCCCGATGCTGACTGCACTCGACCACTTCGTGATCGCCGTTCGCGACCTCACCTCCGCGCAGCGCAGCTACGCACGCCTGCTCGGGCGCGCCGCAACCTGGCGCGGCGAGCACCCGGCCCTCGGCACTGAGAACGCGCTGTTTCGGCTCGAGAACACGTACCTCGAGCTGCTCGCGCCAGCGGCTGGCGCCGGACGCTGGCTCGGTGACTGGCTCGACGCGAGCGGCGAGGGCGTCTTCGCGCTCGCGTTCGCGACCCCCGATGCCGAGGCGTTTCGCGCGCACGCGCAAGCGCGCGGGCTCGCGCCGAGCGCGCTGCAGCCGGGCCTCGGGCGCGACTCGGACTCGGGGGCGTTTCGCAAGTGGCGCAACGTGCTGCTCGATCGAGCCGCGACCCACGGCCTGCAGCTCTTCGCGATCGAGCATCTCTCGCCGCCCGACCTTCTGCCGCTCTCGCCCGCGACCGACGAGAACGCGGGCGCGACGACCGACTCCGTCGATCACCTCGTGATCGCGACGCCCGATGCCGAGCGCGCGAAGTCGCTCTACGGCGAGGCGCTCGGGATTCGACTCGGCCTCGACAAGGAGTTTCCTTGGGGCGCGCGTCAGCAGTTTTTCCGGCTCGGCCACTTCACGCTCGAGGTGGTGTCGTCGCTGAAGCCGGACGCGCCGCGCACCGGCCCCGACCGTCCAGCGGGTGTCGCCTATCGCGTCGCGGATGCACCCGCCGCGCATGCGCGCCTCAGCGAAGCGGGCTTCGACCTCACGCCCTGCAAACCCGGACGCAAGCCCGGCACCTTCGTGTTCACGGTGAAGTCGGGAACCTGCGGCGTGCCCACGCTGATGATTCAGCCCTCGGTCTCGGAGCGTCGGCCCGGCTAAGGTCGCCCCTCGCCCGGAGTGATGCGATGTCCGCCGCCCCCCAACTCGTTAGGCCCGAGTTCCCCGCCGATCTCGAAGGAGCGATTCGCGCGCTGAAGCGCGAGCGCAACGCGGTGCTGCTCGCGCACTACTACCAGGAATGCGAGATCCAGGATCTCGCGGATTTCGTCGGCGACTCGCTCGCGCTCGCGCAGGCTGCGACCCGCGTCGAGCGCGACGTGATCGTGTTCTGCGGCGTTCATTTCATGGCCGAGACCGCGAAGATCCTGAATCCGACGCGCAAGGTCGTGGTGCCCGATCTCGAGGCGGGCTGCTCGCTCGCCGACGGCTGCCCGCCGAGGGACCTCGCCGCGTTCAAGGCGCAGCACCCCGGCGCGAAGCTGCTCTCCTACATCAACTGCTCCGCGGAAGTGAAGGCGATGAGCGACCTGATCTGCACCTCGTCGAACGCGGTCGCGATGGCGCGCCACTTCGACGGGCAGAAGCTCATCCTCGCGCCGGACCGTCACCTCGCGAAGTGGATGGGCGAGCAGCTCGGGCGCGACGACCTGATCGTGTGGCCCGGCGCGTGCATCGTGCACGAGCAGTTCAGCGCGAAGGAGCTCGCGGCGCTGAAGGTGAAGCATGCGGACGCGGAGGTGCTGGCGCATCCCGAATGCGAGAGCGCCGTGCTCGCGCAAGCGGACTTCGTGGCCTCGACGACGGGCATCATCAAGCGCGCGGTCGAGTCGCGCGCGACGACGCTGATCATCGCGACGGAAGACGGCGTGTTCCACGAGATCGAGAAGCAGCTCGCGGCGGCAGGGAAAAAGAAGACGTTGATCCAGGCGCCGGGCATCGACGAGAGCTGCTCGTGCAACCGCTGCCCGTTCATGCGCCTCAACACGCTCGAGAAGCTCTACCTGTGCCTGCGCGACCTGGCGCCCGAGGTGACCGTGCCCGAAGACCTGCGCGTGAAGGCGCTCGCGCCGATCGAGCTGATGCTGAAGCTGTCGCGAAACCTCGCGCCGCAGCCGAAGCCGGCAGGCAGGGCGTGAGCAGCCACGGCGCAACCGGCTCGCGTCCGTGCGACGCGAGGGCGAACGGGGCCACCTCAACCGGGGCACCCCGATGATTCTCATTCACGGCGAATGTGGGAGCGGTCGAACGTCGGCGCTGCGCGCGATCGAGGCGGCGCCTCCGCCCGGGTTCCGCGCGGTTTACGTGCCGGTGCCGACGCTCGATCTCGTGGGCATCGCGTGTTGGTGTCTGGACTGTCTCGCGCTCGGCGCGCGAGCCGAGCCGGTCGCGGCGCTGCGAGATTTCGCGAAGCGGCAGCCCCTGCTGCTGTTGCTCGACGACGCCGAGCGCATGCCCCCCGCGACCGCCGAGTCGCTCGCGAGCCTGGCTCGGGAGAGCGCGGGCGCCATCACGTTGATCGGAGCGGGCGAAACGAGCTCGCGCAGCTGCGACTCGATCGCTGCGCTCGGTGTTCCCGAGCTCACCGTGGCGCTCGACGCGAGCTCGGCGGCGCGCGTCGAGGATGCTGCGCGCGCGGTGCGCGGGCAGCTCGCACCCGCGCTGCGCAGCGCACCCGCTGAGCCACCCTCGCACACGGCGCGCGCTTCGGCGCGGCTCGCTGGCGCAGAAACGCCGCGCCCCGTCCCGCGCGCCATCGTCGAAGCGCCGAGCCCCGCCGTCGCTCCCGCGCCGGTTCGCGACGACGCGATTCCTCCCGCGCCGCCGGCGGCTCCGGCCCCGCGCGAACCGCGAACGGTGCCGCTCAGCTTGGCGATCGCGCTCGCCGTGGGTGCGTTCCTGATCCCCGTCGCGTTCGGTGCGGGGCTGTGGCTCGGCAGGAGTGAGCCAGCGGGCCCGAGCGCGAACGAGGCGCGCACGCTGGAGCCGGTGCTACCCGCTGTCGCCGCGGCGCCGCCTACCGAGGAAGTCGTCACGGAACCGAAGCTCGCGCCGCGGGAGGCGCCTGCGCCGCTCGCGGCCGAGACGCGGCCGCCCGCCCGCGAGCAGCCGAGAGCAACCCCGCGCGTGCGCGCGAGTGCAGCGCGAGAACCGTCGCCTCGCGTGGCCGCGGCGCCCGAGCCGGCACGCGCGCCCGCCCAAGCGCAAATCGCGCCGCCTCCACCGGTGCGGCAGCCCCGGGCGTCGGTGCCCGAGGCACGCCGCGCCGCTCCGGTCGAAGACGAGTGGGGCGCGCCCGCGCTGATCAGCGTGACGCCGGGCGACGGGGGTCGATGACGAGCGCGCCACCGCGGTCGATCCACGTGAACGTGATCTCGGTTTCGACGTTCGGGCGATCCACCGCGACACCATTCTCGGTCCGCGGCGAGTAGAAGAAGCGCTGCGCGGCTTCGATCGCCGCCGCGTCGAACACGCCCGGCGGCTCGGCAAGCACGACCTGCACGTCCCTCGTCGTGCCGTCCGCGGCGACGGTGAACCGCAGCTTCACCCAGCCGGAGATTCCCGCGAGCTGCGCTTCCTGCGGATAACGCGGCGGCGGCCTGCGAATCGCTTTCACCTCTCTCACGTCGACGGACTGCGGCTACGTGTCGAGCGGCGGGACGAGCGGGGCCGCCTCCTCGGGAGCGGGCTCCGGCTCGCGCGCGGGCTCGGTGGCGACGCTGCACAGCTCCGGCGAAGGCGGCGACATGCGCTCCGCGCGGACGCCGCGAACGCGGTAGCAATACCGCACGCCCAAGCGAACGCTGCGGTCGGAGAAGCGCGTCGCGTCTCCCGAGACCCGCGCGATCAAGCGGAAGGACTCGCTGGGATCATCGACGCGCCGTTCGACCTGATAACTCTCCACCGCGACCGCGAGCGGCGCCCACTCGACGACGAGCTCGGCCGCGCGCGCGGAGGCGCTCGCGAGCACGAGCACGAGCACGGCGACCGTGTTGCATGTGGTGGCGCGAAGCATCGTGCGAGCCTCCACTCGCGGCGTCAGTTCTCGTAGAGCTTGATCACGCGCACCGCGCCCGCGGGCGCGGCCTGGATGCAGAGATCGCACAGCACGCACTCGTCGAGGTTGTCCGCGACGATCTTCAGGGTGCCGTCCGCATTCTGGTCGAAGATGTCGACCGCGCACACGTCGGCGAGCTTCTTCGCGAGCGCGGCGTCCTTGGCGACGCTCGCGTCCACCTGCACGTCGATGAACAGCCCGGGCATTACAGCGTCACTCCCTTCGCCGCGAGGCGCTTGCGGATCAGCGCGGGGATCTCCTCGATGCGCTCGGCCACGCTGATTCCCGCCGCCTCCATGCGCGCGATCTTCTCCGCGGTCGTGTCTTCCTTGCCTTCGACGATCGTACCGGCGTGGCCGAAGCGCATGCCCTTCATCTCGTCCATGAAGCGGCCCGCCATGAACGCCACGATCGGCAGGCGCGACTTGTTGCGGGTTACCCACTCCGCGAGCTCGGCTTCCATGCGGCCGCCGGGCTCGGAGTAGATCGCGATCGCCTTCGTCTCCGCGTCGGCCTCGAACAGCGGCATCAGCTCGGCGTAGGTCGTGCCGACGATCGCGTCGCCGCCGATCGACACGCAGGTGCTCTGGCCGAGGCCCGCGGCTGTCAGGGTGGACGCGATCTCGGTGGTCATGCCGCCGCTGCGCGACATCACGCCGATGGGGCCATTCTTGTAGGCCTGCCGCGTGTTCGCCGCGGGGCCGCCGACGCCGCCCATCTTCGCTTCGCCGGGCGAGATCATGCCGAGGCAGTTCGGGCCGATGATGCGCGCGCCGCGCAGCGCCGCGAGCTCGACCATCTGCGCCACTTCCTTGCGCGGGATGTTCTCCGTGACGACGACGACGAGCTTGATGCCGTTCTCGAGCGCCTCGAACACCGCATCGCGCGTGAAGCGCGGCGGCACCGACACGATCGAGCCGTCCGGCTGCCCGTGCTTCGCGACGATCTCGCGCACCGTGTCGTAGACGGGCACGCCGTAGATGTCGCGCCCCGCGCGCCCCGGCGTCACGCCGCCGATGATCTTCGCACCGTAGGCGAGGTTCTCGCGCGTCAGGTTCACCGCCTCGCGGCCGGTGATGCCTTGAATGATGAAGGTCGTGTCTTTCGTGATGAGGATCGACATTTCGCTACGCCTTCATCTTCGCTACCGCGCGCCCCGCGGCTTCGTACATCGACACGCTGCGGTCGCAGAAGTCGACGCCGTACTTCTTCAAGATCTTGAAGCCTTCTTCCTCCCACGAGCCGGGGATGCGGAAGATCGCGATCACGTCGCTCGGCTTCTTGCCGGCCTCGAGGCAGCCCTTGATCACGCCGCGCGCGACGATGTCGACGCGCGTGTTCGAGACCACGTTCATCATCACCGCGATCTTCTCCACGCCGGGCTTCGAGAGGATCAGCTTGGTGAGATTCTTCGCCTTGCCCACGCTGGGGTTGCCGCCGATCTCGCAGTAGTTCGCGGGCTTGCCGCCGTGCTTGCGCACCGCGTCGAACAGCGTGAGCGAGCCGCCGCCGGCGCCGATGATGAGTCCCAAGTTGCCGTCGAACTCGACCACGTTGCCGGCCACGCCGCGGTGGTCCGCGGCGTTCACGCGCGCGCCGTCGAGCTCGAACTTCGTCGGCGGCCGCGCGAGGCGCGTCTCGTCGTCGCCGATGCCGAGCTCCGCGAGCAGCGGCTTGTGCGCGCCGCGCGCTTCGGCCTCCATGTCCACGTGGCCGTCGAGCACGATGAACTTGCCGTTCGTCAGCTTCGCGAGCGGATTGATCTCGGCGAGCGTGAGATCGAAGTCGAGGAACAGCTGCATCAGCTTGTAGACGATCGGGATCAGCGCGTTGAGGTCGTCCCCCGTCACGCCGACCGCGCTGATCGCCTCCTTCGCGACGCGCTCGCTGATCGGCAGGATCGAGGAGAAGTGCGTGCGCGAGAGATGCTCGGGGTGCTTCTCGGCGACTTCCTCGATGTCGATTCCGCCCATGTCCGAGAACAGCAGCACGGGCTTTTTCGCGCGCCCGTCCCAGGTGACGCTCGCGAAGAACTCCTTCGCGACGGGCGACTTCTCCTCCACGAGCACGCAGCGCGCTCTCTCGCCCTTCACGATGATGGGCAGCACGTGCTCGTACTTCGCGGCGGCCTGCTCGGGCGTGTCGGCGAACTGCACCGCGCCCGCCTTCATGCGCCCGCCGGAGAGCACCTGGCTCTTCACGACGACGGGGCCGGCGATCTCCTTCGCGGCAGCGCTCGCTTCAGCCGCGCTGTTCACCACCTTGCCACGGCCGAGCGGCATGCCGCGCTTGCGGAACAGCGCCTTCGACTCGTACTCGTAAAAACGCATCGCTCACCTTCGCGTGAAGGCGCGGCACGGTATGGAGTACGACGGAGCAGGGCAACCCGAGCGCGCGCTCGCAAGCCGAGCCGTTACCCTGCGCGCCCCTCTTCAACCCCTGGAGCCCGCATGCCGTCCGTCGCCGCGTACTCGATCTCTTCCGCCGCCGTCGCTGCCGAGAAGGCGCGCGTAGGCGGCGACCCCGCGAAGGTCGACGTGTCGCGCGTGCTGGCACTCGACACGCTCGAGCTGCGGCCCATCGGGGCGAACGACGTGCACGTGCGCGTGCTAGCGGTCTCGGCGGAGCACAACATCGATCACGCGACGACGGCGGACACGATCAACATCGCCGAAGTGCGCGGCGGGAAGATGATCCCCGGCAACTCGATGACCGGCGAAGTGCTCGCGGTCGGCGCGAACGTGAAGAAGTTCAAGGCCGGCGACATCGTCATCACGCACTGCAACGGCGGCGGCGACGACTACGGGTTCCCGCTGCGGATCTTCGGCTACGACGCCGAGGACTCCGTGGGCTGGTACGCGAAGGAAGCGGTCGTCGGCGAGTGGCAGCTGATCCACGCGCCGCTCAGCTGCGGCCTCTCGCTCTGGGAGATCGCAGCGATGCCGCTGCGCGCGCCGACCGCGTACCACATGTGGCGCCGCGCGCTCGGCATCTACCGCCTCAAGGTGCCGTACGAACGCCGCGCGCTGGTGAACGTGCTCGGCTTCGGCGGCGGCGTGTCGGAGCTGTTCCTCCAGCTCGCGAAGAGCGAGGGCCATAGCGCGTTCTTCTGCTCGGGCAGCCCCGAGCGCCGAGCCGCGCTCGAGAAGCAGGGCATCGTCGGCATCGACCAGAAGAAGTTCGATCGCTTCAAGTCGAAGGACGGCGTGAAGGCGTTTACCGCCGAGTGCCGCAAGCTCACGAACGGCGAACAGATGCACATCGTGTGCGACATGCTGCGCGGCCCAGTCTTCGCCGCGGGCCTCGCCGTCGCTGCGCGCCAGGGCGTGAACGTCTCGTCCGGATGGCAGCTCTCGCAAGTCGTCGATTACAACTCGACCTTAATGAGCGTGAAGCAGGTGACGATCGACCACACGCACTACGAGACGGTCGAGGGCTGCGCCGCTGCGACCGCGCTCTACGGCAAGGTGTTCAAGCCGACCGTGCACAAAGAGATCTACGCCTGGAAGGATCTCCCGCGCGCGCACCAGGAGATGCACCTCAACACGCAGACGGGGATCCCGATCGTGCGGGTCGCGGATGACCTGCCGGAGAGCGTGAAGCGGATCGCGTAGGGCCGCGGGCTCCCGGGCGTGCGCAAGCTACGCTGTGTGTATGAAACGCACGAATCTTGTGCTTCGCGAAGATCTGCTGGAAGAGGCGACGCGGCTGTCGGGTGAGAAGACCTACTCACGCGCCGTGGAGAAGGCCCTCGAGGAGTTCGTAAAGCGCGCGAAGGCGCGGCGCATTCTCGAACTCCGCGGCTCGGGACTTTGGGAGGGGGACCTCGGCGAGATGCGCAGGGATCGCCGCCCCACGAGGCGTCGCCGCGCGTGATCCTCGTCGACACCTCGGTCTGGGTGGATGTCTTCCGCCGCTTTCGTCCCCTCGATCTCGACGCAGTCATCGACATCGGCGAAGTCGTGACCTGCCTGCCCGTCATCCAAGAGGTCCTGCAGGGCTTTCGGGACGAACGAGCGTTCCGGACGGCGCGTGAGTCCATGTTGGCTCTGCCGTGCATCGAGTCGCCGGTCCGCGAATCGGTCGTGCTCGAGGCAGTGGGCCTCTACCGCTCGGCCCGGCGCTCGGGCTTGACGATTCGGTCCTCGACCGACTGCCTGATCGCCGCGTGCGCGATTCGGCACGACCTCGAGGTACTGCACCGCGACCGCGACTTCTCAGCGATCGCGCAGGTTGCCCCGCTACGCCATCGCAGCGTGTAGCGCCTACGCGTAGTGGCTTCTTCGCTTCACCACGATCTCGCGATCCAGCTCGAAGATCTGCACGCGCTCCGTGCTCTGCTTCGCCTTCGGCTTGTAGCCGAACAGGCGCGTCGAGATCACGCCGAGATCGGGGCGGCCTGTCAGGTCGCGCTTGCCGAGGATCTCCGTCGCCGCGAACACCGTGTCGCCCGCGAACAGCGGCGCGGTGTGCTTGCCCGTCGTGTAGGTGAGGTCGCCGAGCGCGTTGTCGGCGACGTCGGGGCAGGAGAGGCCGAGGCAGAGCACGAACGGGATGCCGCCGAAGATGATCAGCTGGCCGCCGACGTACTGCTCGGGGTTCAGGTCGATCATGTGCTGGTTGCAGTGCACCTGGCTCGTGTTGTCGAGAATCGCGGTCAGGTGGATGTGCTCGCTCGTCATGGTGCGGCCGCGCGAGTGCTCGATGCGCGTGCCGGGCTCGAAGTCTTCGTAATAAGTGTCGGCGTTCGAGAGGTGCGCGAGCGCCTTGTAGTCGCGCTTTGCGTCGTACGGCGGCAGCCATAGCTCGCACGCGACTTCGTCCGCCGCGATCTCGCCCTCGTTCGCCTTCGCCGCGTCGTTGCTCTTGTACACCTGGACCTTGCGCTGCCAGGTCATCACCACGGCCTCGCCCGGGGCGCCGACGTTCTTGCGCGCCGTGCTCTGCACGTGCACCACGCCGAGGTTCGGGCGCGACGCGCTCGTCTTGATGCCGAGCACCTTGGTCGTGACCTCGAGCGTGTCGCCCACGTACACCGGCGCGCCGAAGCGCATGTCGATGTACTCGAGGTTCGCGCGCGCGTTCTCGCTCACGTCCTCGACCGTCTGTGAGAAGGCGACCAGCATCGCGAGGCCCGGCGGCACGACGAGCCCGTCGAAGCCGTGCGCGCGCGCGTAGCGGGCGTTCTTCGCGAGCGGCGAGGTCGTCATCGCGAACTCGGTGAACGTGGTGAACAAGCCCTCGGTCACGGTCTTGCCGAGCTTGTGGCGGAAGACCTGCCCCGGCCGGAAGTCTTCGAGGAAGTTCCCGGTCTTCTTGTGGATGACGCGAGGCGCGGACATTCGGTGGCTCCAGTGCGCGATGGGGCGCGCATTCTCGCGAGGCCGAGTCGCGCGCGCGAGGTCGGAAGTGGCCCGGAAGGTGACGAAGATCGCCTCGAACTTTCGCGCCGAGCCCTTATCCTGCGCGCCCCATGATCGTTTTCGTTCCGCGTGAGACGGCCGCATCCGAAAACCGCGTCGCGATCGCGCCCGACGGCGCGAAGGCGCTCGTCAAGCTCGGGCTCGACGTGCGCATCGAGCCCGGCGCCGGCGTCGCCGCGGGCTTCGACGACGCCGCGTACGTGGCCGCTGGCGCGAAGCTCGAGCCCGGTGCGCTCGCCGCCGCCGACCTCGTGCTGAAGGTGCAGGCGCCGAGCGACTCCGAGATCGCGCGGCTCAAGAGCGGTGCGGCTCTGGTCGCGCTGATGCGGCCCCTCGACGACCCGCAGCGCGCCGCGGCGCTCGCCAAGCGCGGTGTCACCACCTTCGCGCTCGAGCTGATCCCGCGCATCACCCGCGCGCAGTCGATGGACGTGCTCTCGTCGCAGGCCACGATCGCGGGCTATCGCGCGGTGCTGCTCGCGGCGCTGCGCATGCCGAAGCTGTTCCCGATGATGGTCACCGCCGCCGGCACGATCACCTCGGCGCGCGTGTTCGTGATCGGCGCCGGTGTCGCCGGCCTGCAGGCGATCGCGACGGCGAAGCGCCTCGGTGGCGTGGTCGAGGCGTACGACACGCGCGCGGCGGCGGCGGAGCAGATCGAGTCGCTCGGCGCGCGCTTCGTGAAGCTCGAGCTCGACGCCGGCGACGCGCAGGACGCGGGCGGCTACGCGAAGGCGCAGAGCGAGGAGTTCTACGCGAAGCAGCGCGCGCTGATGGCCGCGACCGCGGCGAAGAGCGACGTCGTGATCACGACCGCGCTCGTGCCCGGCCAGCGCGCGCCGCTGCTGATCGACGAAGCGGGGGTGCGCGGCATGAAGCGCGGCGCCGTCGTCGTGGACCTCGCGGCCGCGAACGGTGGCAACGTGGCGCTCACGAATCCCGGCGGCGAGCGCGACGTGGACGGCGTGCTGTTGTTAGGACCGCTGAACCTGCCCGCGGAGGTTCCCGGCGACGCCAGCCGCCTCTTCAGCCGCAACGTCGTCACGCTCGTCACGCACCTCGTGAAGGACGCCAAGCTCGCGCTCGATCTCGCTGACGAGATCACGCGCGGCACGCTGCTCACGCACGCCGGTGAGATCACCCAAGCTCTCGTGAAGGAGCGCGCCGGCGCTTAGCCGCGCGCGAAGGAGGCACCGTGTCGATTCGCTCGCTTCTGCTGGTGTCGCTCGCGGCCCTGGCGCTCGCGTGTTCGAACGATGAGCCGCGACCCGAGCAGCAGGCTTCGAACGAGGCAGCCCCCGCGAGCGCCGAAGGCGACGCCGACCCCGCGGCAGAAGCGAGCAAGCCCGGCGCGCCCGACGGCTCTCCCTTCAGCGTCACGCACAACACCGAGGGCTCGGGCGCGATGCCGACCGCTCTCGACCGCGTGCGCGTGCACTACGAGGGCCGGCTCGCCGACGGCACGATCTTCGACAGCTCGATCGCCCGGAACGAGCCGGCGACGTTCCAGCTGAGCGGCGTGATCCCGTGCTGGACCGAGGGCGTGGCGCAGATGAAGGAGGGCGGAAAGGCCACGCTCGTTTGTCCGCCCGACAAGGCGTATGGCGAAGCCGGCGTGCCCGGCGTGATCCCCGCCAACGCGACGCTCACCTTCGAGGTGGAGCTGCTCGGCGTCGAATCGCAGCAGGCGCCCGCGGCGCTGCAGTGAAGACGCGCGAGGACGCGTTCGGCCACTGGGCAGCGCCCGAGCGCGGCCCGAGCCCCGGCGTCGTCGTCATTCCCGACGTGTGGGGCGTGTCCGATCTCTATCGGCGCGTAGCGGCGAGGCTGGTCGAAGCAGGCTTCGCCGTGCTCGTCGTCGACCAGTACCGCTACACGGGACGCGAGGGCCTCACGCCCGCGACCGCGCTGCCGTTTATCGCGCAGCTCACCGACTCCGCCGTGCTGCGCGCGGTGCAGGAAGGCATCGACGCGCTCGCGGCGAGCTCGGATGTCGCGAGCCGCAAGGTCGGCCTGATCGGCTTCTGCATGGGCGGGCAGTACGCGCTGCTCGCTGCGTGCGAGTGCCGCGGCCTGTCCGCTTGCGCGCCGTTCTATGGGATGGTGCGCTACGAGGCTGGCCTCGATCGCGCGAAGAAGCCGCGCCAGCCGCTGGACGCGCTCGCGACGCTCTCGTGCCCCGTGCTTGGGCTCTACGGCGCCGAGGACGCGCTGATTCCCCTCGCCGATGTCGAGGAGCTGAAGCGCCGTCTCGCGCAGACGAAGCACGCGAGCGCCGTGCACATCTACCCAGGCGCCGGGCACGCATTCCTGAACGACACGCGCCCCGACGCCTACCGCCCCGAAGCCGCCGCAGACGCGTGGTCGAAGCTCGTGCCGTTTCTGCGCGCGCAGCTGAGCTGAGGGCGCGAGCGATCTTCGCTCAGGCCCCGCTGCGTCCGAGCAGCAGCGCGAGCGTCCTGCCGCCCGCGGCATAGCGAGTCACGCGCACGTCGAGGCGAAGTGCGGCGCCGCTCCCTTCGAGCAGTGCGAGCGTCACGCGCGGCGGCTCGCGGCCTTCGGCCACGGCGTCGAGCAGCTCGCGCAGCGCGGCGTGCGAGCCGAGCGCCGCGAGCTAGCTGAGCTCGCGAGCGAGCAGCTCCGGGCGCGCGAGGCCGAGCAGCGCGCAGGCGGCGGGGTTCGCATCCACGATCGCGCCGCTCTCTGCGTCGGCGGCGAGGAACGCGTCCGCGATGCGGTCGATCGCGCCGGGCACCGCACGGCGCGCGCTCGCCGTGACGATCCCAGCTGCGCGGCGCGCGGGCTGACTCGCCGCGAGCGCGGCGACGAACTGCGCACGCAGGGGCGCGAGCGCGGCCTGCGCCTTCAGCTCTAGCGGCGCGAGCCTCGCCACCGCCGCGATCCACGCATCGAGCGCGCGCGCGGTCCGCC
>VGRF01000012.1 GCA_016875395.1 Deltaproteobacteria bacterium
GCTGCGGGCGGGGGCCGCGCTCGCGCGCGGCGCGGGCGGCGCCGGCTTCACCTCGGGCACCGGATCCGCGGCGGCCACTGCGGTCATCGCCTTCTGCTTCGCCGCGATCTGATCGCGCGCCTTCATCACCGCGGCGAGCTGCGCCTGCGACAGGAAGCCAAGCTCGACGAGCACTTGCCCGATCTGCTTGCTGGCGCCCAGTTCCGCCTGGTGGCGCGTCGCTTGGGCGAGCTGGTCGTCCGTGATGAGCTTCAGGTGGACCGCGATGCGGCCAATCAGCGGGACTTGGGCAGGTGCCGACATGCGCGCCTCATCGGAGCGCCGAGAGCTCGATTTGAGGCCCGCGTGGCTGCGGGGCGAGGCCGCGCGAATTCCGTAGATTCCTCCGCCTCATGCATTTCCAAACCGACGACCTCCGCATCCAGAGCCTCCGTCCCCTGCTGCCCCCCGCGATCCTGATGGAGGAGCTGCCGCTCAGCGACGCCGCCTCCGAGGTGGTCGCGCACGGGCGCGAGAGCGTGGCCAAGGTGCTGCGCGGCGAGGACGACCGGCTCGTGGTGGTGGCGGGCCCGTGCTCGATTCACGACCCGAAGGCGGGCCTCGAATATGCGCGCCGCCTGCGCAAAGTCGCGGACGAGCACACGAACGATCTCTGCATCGTCATGCGCGTCTACTTCGAGAAACCGCGCACGACGGTGGGCTGGAAGGGGCTGATCAACGATCCTGATCTCGACGAGAGCTTCGCGATCAACAAGGGCCTGCGGACCTCGCGCCGGCTGCTGCTCGACATCGCCGAGGCGGGCCTGCCCGCGGGCTGCGAGTTCCTCGACACGCTGATTCCGCAGTTCATCGCGGACGTGGTCGCGTGGGGCGCGATCGGCGCGCGCACCACCGAGAGCCAGGTCCACCGCGAGCTCGCGTCCGGCATGTCGATGCCGATCGGCTTCAAGAACGGCACGGACGGCAACGTGCAGATCGCGATCGACGCGATCCGCTCCGCCGCGAACCCGCACCATTTCCTGTCCATCACGAAGCAAGGCGTCGCCGCGATCGTCGCGACCAAGGGCAATCCCGACGCGCACGTGATCCTGCGCGGCGGCGCGAACGGCACGAACTTCGACGCCGCGAGCGTCGCGAAGCTGAGCGCCGCGCTCGACAAAGCGAAGCTGCCGCGGCGCGTGATGATCGACTGCTCGCACGCGAACTCGGGCAAGGACCACCTGAAGCAGCCCGCGACCGCCAGCGCCGTCGCCGCGCAGGTCGCCGCCGGCGACAAGACGATCATCGGAGTGATGCTCGAGAGCTTCCTCGAGGACGGCCGCGAGGACTACGCCAACACGACGCCGTTCGGGAAGAGCATCACCGATGCGTGTATGTCGTGGGAGCGGACCTTGCCTGTGTTCGCAGAGCTGAGTGCGGCGGTGCGTGCGAGGCGCGCGGGCAGGTAGCTCGTCCACGCCAGCGGTCCCCGTTGCACCGGGGCTCGCGTTTTTCCTTGTTTACTTCGCGTTCGGCTCCGCGGACTCCGCCGAACGCTGCGCGCTTCGCTTGCGGCCTCGGCCGACTCGCACCCAGTAGCGTTCGTCAGCGAGCACGCTCCGCCGTTCTCTCGGCGCGCCAATGCACCGAGGTGGCGGCGCGCGCGAAGGCACCTCGGTGCATTGCCGCGTTCGCGAGGGAGTCGGAACGACCTCGAAGTCGAACGCTCCTCAGTGCGAGTCGGCCGAGGCCGCAAGCGAAGCGCGCAGCAAAGCGCGGAGTCTTCGACGCGCTTTGCGAAGTAAACAAGGAAGAGGGATCAAGGCGAAGCCCCGCCGAAGCCCCTACTTCGCGCGCGCCTCGGTGGGTGGCGCGTCCACGATGCCCGCATCGTTCTTCGCCTTGATCCTCTTCAAGAGCTCTTGGGGCCCGCCCTTGGCGATCACGTCGGCGAACTGGGAGCGGAAGTTCGAGACGAGGCTGATGCCTTCGATCACGACGTCGATCACCTGCCATTTGCCGGCGAGGAGGCGCATGCGGTAGTCGACCGTCGCGCCGTCGAACTGGCCACCCTTGATCGCGGTCTGCACGGTGACGTCCTTGTTCACCTCTTCGCGCGCGCCGAGCGTCACGACCTGCTCGTTCGCGTAGCGCGCGATGCGCGTGCCGTAGCTGGCCGAGAGGTACTCGGTGAACTCCGCGACGAAGTCTTGCTGCTCGGGCGGCGTGAAGCGGCGCCAGTCTCGCTTCAGCACGAGCTTCGACATCGTGGTGAAGTCGAAGCGCTGCTTCGCGATCTGCTCGATCTGCGTGCGGCGCGCCTTCTCTTCCGCGTCGGTGCGCAGCACTTTCAGCACCGCGTCGATCGTGCCCTGCATCGCGGCGCGCGCGTCGTCGGTCGCCGCAGCCAGTGCGGGAGCGGCGAAGAGCAGCGCGGCGAACGCGATCAGCGCGGCGCGCAGGGAGTTGTTACGGCTGGGCTTCATCGGTCTCGGCTCCTTCACCCGCGTCGTCCTCGAGCTCGTCGATGTCGTAGAGGTCGTCCTCTGCCGCTTTCGGCGCCGCACCGTCGCGAACCGCGCGTTCACGGCTGGAGAGGTAGGCGTCGCGCACGAACACGTAGTAGTCGACGGCATCCTTGCGGGCCTGCGCGATCTCCTCGAGGTACTGGGCCCGCGTGTTGACGACACGGACGACCGAGAGCCCGAACACATTCACCCACGTGGTCGGGTTCGTGGCGACGTCGACCGGCGCGGCGAGCGTGTCGCGCACGTTGTAGGGTCCCGCGAGCGGCAGCACGACGTAGGGCCCCGGGCCAACGCCCCAGCGGCCGAGCGTCTGACCGAAGTCCTCCTCGTTCTTCGGAATGCCGACCTCGGACGCGACGTCGACCAGCCCGCCGATGCCCGCGATCAGGTTCAGCGAGAAGCGACCGAGATCCTGCACCGCCGGCAGTGGCTTCCCCTGCAGCACGTTGTTCACGAACGTGCGCGGCACCGTCGTGTTCTGGAAGAAGTTCCCGATCACGATCTGGAAGAAGCTCGCGGTGACGGTGTCGTAGCCCTCGGCGACGGGCTCGAGCAGCCCCTGATCCACGCGCTCGTTGAAGCGAAAGACCTTCTCGTTCGTCGGGCGCCACGGATCGGGATCGCCGGTGGTCGCGCAGGCGCTCGTGAGAGCGAGCGCGGCGAGCAGCGTGAGCGTGTGGAGCTTCTGGCTGTGCATGCGCGTTACTCCTCAGTCTTCTCGAGATCGTTGCCGTGGACGAAGTCGCCGATCAGGCGTTCGATGCTGAGCGCGCTCTCGGCGTAAGCGATCTTGCCGCCGCTCTGCAGCAGCTCCTCTTCGGCGCCCGGCTCGAGCGCGACGAACTGCTGCCCTAACAGGCCCTCGGTGCGGATCGCGGCCGAAGTGTCGACCGGCAGCTGGTATCGGGAGTCGACGTCGAGCACCACCACGGCGCGCAGGTCCTGCGTGAGCTCGATGCGCTTCACGCGCCCGATCTTCACGCCCGACACGACCACCGGCGCGCGCTCCTTCAGCCCGCCGATCTCCGCGAACTCGGCGGACAGCTCGAGGCCGCCCTCGCCGTCGCCTTCGATGCCGCCGACCTGGAGGGCGAGGTATCCGAGCGTCGCGAGGCCCGCGAGCACGAACAGCCCGACCACGAAGTCGCGCGTTGCCTTGGACATGTGTTTCCCCCAGACCGCCGAACGAAGCGCCTTCTAGAACTTCCAGAGCGAGGTGACCACGAAATCCGCGAGCAGGATCCAGACGGACGCCGTGACCACGGTCGAGGTCGTCGCGCGGCTCACCTCCTCCGCGCTGCGCCCGCTCGTAAAGCCGCGGTAGGTCGCGATCAGCGCGACGAGCGCGCCGAACACGAGCGCCTTCAGGTTCGAGCCGACGACGTCCTTCTCGTAGTTCACTTGGTCTTCGAGGTTCCCGAAGAACACGCCCTGGTCGAGCCCTAACAGCTGCACGGCGATCAGCCACGAGCCCGCGATCGCGAAGCAGATGAAGAGGCCGTTCAGCAGCGGCATGCACAGCACCATCGCGAGCGCCTTCGGGCCGACCACGAAGCGCACCGGGTCCATCGCCATGGTCTTCATGCCGTCGAGCTGCTCGCTCGCGTTCATCACCGCGATCTCGGCCGCCATCGCCGAGCCGGCGCGGCCGGTGACGAGCAGGCACGTCAGCACCGGCCCGAGCTCGCGCACGAGCACGAGGCCGATCACGCCGCCGAGCGACGTCTCGGCGCCGAACACGATCAGCACCCAGTAAAGCTGCAGCCCGAGCACCATCCCGACGGTGAGGCCCGAGAGGCACACGATCGGGAGCGAGAGCACGCCGGTGTCGTAGACCTCGCGCACGAGGCGCGGCAGCAGCCAGAACGTGGGGCGCAGCCAGCTCAGCAAGGCTGCGCCGCCGAACGCCGCCATGCGGCCGAGCTCGAAGATCAAGCGCGAGGTGTTGGCGCCCAGGCGCTCGATCGCGGGTCGGATCACGAGGCGCTCGCTTCGGCTCGCTCGGCGAACACCGCGTCGCGCACCGCGATCGCGCCTGCCTCGAGCGCGGGATCCGCGGCGAGCGTGTGCTCTGCGCAGCGCGCCGCAGCGAGCACGTCCGCGACCACGCTCGCGAGGCGCGCGTGCGCATCCGGCGCGGCGGCGAGCGTGAGCCGCAGCGTCTCGCGCCCGGCGGAGACGTTCGCGTCGGCCTTCGCCTTGTTGATGGCGAGGAACGCCGCGACCGCGGAATCGAAGCTCGCGCCGTCCGCGGGCTTTGCCGTGCCCGCGAAGTCCGCGTCGCTCGGCCAGCGCGCGGCGTGCACCGAGGCTGCGCCCGTCTCCGCAGCGAACGCCCAGCTCCAGATCTCCTCCGTGATGTACGGCAACACCGGCGCGAACAGGCGCACGAGCACCGAGAGCGCGAGGCGCAGCGTCGCGACTGCGCTCGCTCGCCCCGCGGCGTCGCTCTCGCTGCGCGCGCGCGCCTTCGCGAGCTCGAGGTACGTGTCCGTGAAGCGCTTCCAGAAGAACGACTCGGTCAGCTCGAGCGCCCGCGCGTAGTCGAGCTTCTCGTACGCCGCGGTGCACTGCGTCACGAGCTCGCGCAGCTCCGCAACGAATGCGCGATCGAGCTCGTTCGCGATCGCGCCCTCGGGCGCCGTCTGCGCGAGCGCGAACTTGCTCGCGTTGAAGAGCTTGGTGACGAGGCGCTTCCCCACCTTGAAGACGGCGTCGTCGAGCGCGGTGTCGACGCCGAGCCGCGCGCTGCCTGCCCAGTAGCGGATCGCGTCGGCGCCGAACTGCTCGATCGGCTCGCTCGGCGTGACCACGTTGCCGATCGACTTCGACATTTTCTTGCGGTCGGGATCGAGGATCCAGCCCGAGATCGCGATGCGCTTCCACGGGATCGCGTCCTCGTGGAGCATCGCCTTCGCGATCGTGTAGAAGGCCCAGTTGCGAATGATGTCGTGCGCCTGCGGGCGCAGGTCCGCGGGGAAGAGGCGTGCGTGGCGCTCCGGGTCGTCGAGCCAGCGGCTCGCGATCTGGGGCGTGAGTGAGCTCGTGAACCACGTGTCGAACACGTCGGCCTCGCCGACGAACCCGCCGGGTTTTCCGCGCTGCACTTCCTGGTACCCCGGCGGTACGTCGGTCATCGGGTCGACCGGTAGGCGCTCGGCCGGCGCGACGATCGGCTTCGAGTAGTCAGGCCGCCCCGCGGCGTCGAGCGCGTACCACACCGGGATCGGCACCCCGAAGTAGCGCTGGCGAGAGATGCACCAGTCGAAGCCGAGATTGCGCGTCCAGTCCTCGTAGCGCTTGCGCATGTGCTCGGGATGCCACTCGATCGCGGCGCCCTTCGCGAGCAGCTGCTCCTTCTTGTCGAGTAAGCGCACGAACCACTGGCGCGTCGGCAGGAATTCGAGCGGACTCTCGCCCTTCTCGTAGAAGCGCACCGCGTGCTCGATCGGCTTCGGGTCGCGCACCAGCGGCGCGCCACGGCCGCTCGCGCTCGCGCCCGCGTCGCGTAACAACTCGACGATGCGCGCGCGCGCCTGCTTCACGTTCTTGCCCGCGAGCTCTGCGTGCGCCGCGTTCGCACGCGCAGCGTCGAGGCTCGGGAACGCGTCGGTGCCGAACGTCACGGGCAAGAGGCGCCCGTTCTTCCCGAGCAGCTGGCGCAGCGCGAGCTTCTGGTCGCGCCACCACTCGACATCGGTCTGATCACCGAAAGTGCAGACCATGAGGATGCCCGTGCCCTTCTCGGGATCCGCCTTCTCGCTCGGGAAGATCGGGACCGGCGCGCGGAAAAGCGGCGTGATCGCGCGCTTCCCGAACAGCCCCTGATAACGCGCGTCGCTCGGGTGCGCGGTCACGCCGACGCACGCGCCGAGCAGCTCGGGGCGCGTCGTCGAGATCGTGAAGGCGCCGCCGCCTTCGACCGCGAACTCGAGATCGTGGTAGGCGCCGGAGCGAGCTCGGTCCTCGACCTCGGCCTGCGCGACGGCCATCTGAAAGTCGACATCCCACATGAACGGCGCGTCGCTCTGGTAGGCGTGGCCCTTCGCCCAGAGATCGCAGAAGGAGAGCTGCGAGATGCGGCGAGCGGTGGCGTCGATCGTGGCGTACTCGGCGCGCCAATCGACCGAGAGCCCGACGCGCCGCCAGATTCCCTTGAAGACCTGCTCATCCTCGGACGTGACGCGCGCGCACAGCTCGATGAAATCCGGCCGCGAGAGCTGCACGGGAGGTTGGCTGCGCTGCTTGGCGTTCAGGGGACCGGTCGGGATCAGCTCGAGGTTCGTGCCGCGCGCGAGCTCCGGGTTGCAGCGCACGTTGAGCAGGTTCTGCGCGCGGCGCTCGGTCGGCACGCCGTTGTCGTCCCAGCCCATCGGGTAGTAGACGCTCTTGCCGCGCATGCGCTGGTAGCGCGTGACGATGTCGGTCTGCGTGTAGGAGAAGATGTGCCCGATGTGCAGCGTGCCGGACGTAGTGGGCGGCGGCGTGTCGACGACCCAGGTTTCCTCGCGGCGGCGGCTGGGGTCGTATCGATAGACGCCAAGCTCCTGCCAGCGCGCGTCCCAGCGCTTCTCCGCCTCGGCGGCGTCGAAGTGCTTGGGCAGCTGGTCCGGATCGATCGTCGCGCGCGCCATGCGGGGCAATGTGTCCTGAGAATCGGAACACACTAGCCGCGCGAGTTCGGCGGGGAAGTCCGCTTCCGCAGCGATTGCGGCACCTTACACGCGATGCGCGCGCGCGATTTCGTGACGATCGTCTCCGGCGTCCCGCGCTCGGGCACCTCGCTCCTGATGCAAGTGCTCGACGCCGGCGGCATTCCCGCGCTCACGGACGGCGCGCGCCCCCCCGACGCGAGCAACCCGCGCGGCTACTTCGAGCACGCGCTCGTGCCGAAGCTCGGCCGCGACGAGCGCGCCGCCGACCTCGTGCGCAGCGCCCGCGGGCGAGCGCTCAAGGTGATCCACGCGCTGCTGCCCGCGCTGCCCGAAGGCGTGCCGCTGCGCGTCCTCGTCGCCGAGCGGGCGCTTGCGGACGTGGTCGCGTCGCAGGCGGACATGCTCGGACGCGAGGCCACCGCGCAGCGGGCCAAAAGGGGTCAGACCCCAAGTGGCCCGTTGCCACCCGAGCGCCTCGCGCAGGTCCTCGCCGCGCAGCTCGCAGAGGCCCTCGCGCAGCTCGCTGCGCGCCCGAGCTGCGCGCTGCTGCGCGTCGACACCGCGGCGCTGGTGCGCGCGCCGGCGGCGGAGTGCGCGCGCATCGCGGCGTTTCTCGGCGGTGGCCTGGACGAGGCCGCCATGGCGCGCGCGATTTCGTCCCCGTTGTACGGGCGGTCGCGCGGGTATCGTGGCGCGATGGACGCCGCCGCACGCGAACTGTTGGGCCCGCTCGCGCTGGAAGTGGAGCACCGCACGCCCGGCGCTTCCGGCGGGCCGACGCTGCGCGCGAAGCGGGCGGTTGATGGCTACGAGCTGTTCCGCTTCGACTGCTTCGTCGACGGCGCGCACTGGCACAACGACTCGGACGGGCGCGACGAGATCACCGCCATCGCGCCCGAGCTCGACTCGCTCGACTTCGCGCTCGCCGAGCTGCGCCGCGATCTCGCCGGCTACGCGGCGCGCGCCGGCCTGCGCGAGCCGCTGCCGACGCGCGCCGAGTGCGACGCCGCGCTCGCGCGCCTCGAGCTCGCGCTGCGCAACCCGGCGCCCGAGTTCGGCGCGCTGACCGAGCCCGTCCTGCGCGCGCGAAGCGGCGAGAAGTGGCACCAGTACGGCCCGGACGCGCTCGCGCTCTGGGTCGCCGACATGGACTTCGAGGCCGCGATGCCGATCCGCCGCCGCCTCGCGCGCGCCTTCGCGGTCGGCGACATGGGCTACCCGCAGTACGCGCCGCAGACGCGCCTCCCCGACCTCGCGGCCGCGCGCATGGCGCAGCGCTTCGGCTACCGCGTGCCGCGCGGGCAGGTCGAGGTGGTGAGCGAGGTGGTGCAGGCGATGCACGTCTCGCTGCTCCAGCTCACGCAGCCCGGCGACGGCGTGATCACGCAAGTGCCGATCTATCCGCCGTTTCTCGGCGTGATCAAGGACCACGCGCGCACGCTGCTCGCGAACGAGATGCCGCGCGGCGCGCGCGGCTACGAGCTCGACCTGGACGGCCTGCGCGCGCAGGCGAAGCAGGCGCGCTTGTTATTGCTGTGCAACCCGCACAACCCGACCGGCCGCGCCTTTCGCCGCGACGAGCTCGAGGCCGTCGCCGCGATCGCGCGCGAGCACGACCTCTACGTCGTCAGCGACGAGATCCACGCGGACCTCGTGTTCTCCCCCAACAAGCACATCCCGTTCGCGTCGCTCAGCGAAGACGCCGCCTCGCGCACGATCACGCTCTACGCCGCGTCGAAGGCCTTCAACATCGCGGGTCTGCGCTGCGCGGTCGCGATCTTCGGCACGCCCGAGCTGAAGAAGCGCTTCAACGCGCTGCCGCGCCACGTGCGCGGCGGCCTCAACGGCCCCGGCATCCTCGCGACCGAAGCCGCGTGGACGCACGGCGACCCGTGGCTCGCGGACGTCACGGCGTATCTGCGGGCGAACCGCGACTTCGTCGCCGACTTCGTCGCGCGCGAGCTGCCTGGCGTCGTGCACTTCGCGCCCGAGGCGACGTACCTCGCGTGGCTCGACTGCCGCGCCCTGAACCTCGCGCCCACGCCGCACGAGTTCTTCCTGAAGCGCGCGAGCGTCGCGCTCAGCGAAGGCCCGAACTTCGGCGAGCCGGGCCGCGGCTTCGTGCGCCTCAACTTCGCGACCTCGCGCCCGCTTCTTGCGCGCGCTCTCGAGCAGATCGCGAAGGCGGTGCGGGGTTAGTCGGGAAAGGTTGCTCTCGGACGAGCCTCCGCGGTCAGCGTGCTTGGCCAGTGCAGCTGGCGACGCCGCGCGTCGCAGCTGACCGGCTCTGCGTCACGGGGACCGATCGCTCACGCGTCCGCACCGTCTCACAGCGGCCACTCGGCGCGCCCGAGCTTGGCGAGGTGCTGCGACCGTGTTCCGAGCGCCGCGCCCACGAACAGAAAAACCTGAGGTAGCGGAACGACGATGGCCATCGAGAGCAAGAACAGTCGACCTCCGCGGTACTCGCGGGTCTCCAGCAACGTGTGAGCCGCGGCTGCGATCACGCTGAGCGCGAGAGGGCACGCCAGCATGATGAGCCGCGCGGCGGTGACATCGCGGACGCGATCGGCGGTGAGCGCAGCGAGAATGAACGGGAATCCCAGGACCGCGAGACTCTCGATGCCGAGGACGGCATGGAGCAAGCCGGCCAAGCGCATGTTCGCGCCATCGCCGTCGTCGGGAGCCAAGCGCAGCGCGACCGCGTAGGCGGCGGCGAGGAGCACGAACGTCAGCTGGGTCGTCGCGGGTCTCGGCTCGCGCGGGCGCGGATGCTCTGCGGCAGCGGCCTCGAGCTCGTCGGCACGCTGCAGTCGCGCTGCGGCGTGCAGCTCGCCGGTGATGAGCTGGTACGCGCAAACGCCGACGAGCGCGAGCCCTGCCCACGTGCCGAGATCGATCCAAGCGAAGCCGCGGGGCGTGAGGTCTTCGAGGCCGAGCAGGGTGCCCACCACTCCTGCACCGGCGCTCGCAACGAGCGGAGCGGCGCTGGTCCGCACGCGCATCCACACCGCGAGCGCACCGTAAGCCACCGCGAGCGCGAGTGCGCCGATCTCGCCGCCGCGCAGCGCCCAGTCCGCAGCGTGCACCACGCTGGCGAGCAGCAGCAGTGCGACCGCGGCGGGGCGCGTCTTCAGCGCCTCATCTCCCGCATCACCGTCTCCGCAAACAACGCCGCGGGCTCCTTCGTGTCGCGGCCGAAGAACTCGATCACGAAACCGGTGCAGCCGAGCTTCACGTGGCGCTGGATGCGCTCGATCACTTGCTCGGGCGTGCCCCAGATGCCGTGCTGCTCGAGCGCGGCGCCCATGTGGCCGCCGTAGATCTTGCTCGCTTTCGCGAGCGCTTCTTTCGCGCCGGCGTCGCTCTCGGCGATCACGATCGTGCACTGCTGCGAGATCGCGAGCGTGCCGAAGTCGCGCCGCGCTTCGTCGCAGCGGCGCTTCAGCGCGTCGACCTTCTGCGCGAGCTGGCCTTGGAACACGGCCATGTTGTTCCACACGTCGGCGTGCTTCGCGGCGATGCCCATCAGCACCTTCTCGCCGCCGCCGCCCACGAGCACGCGCGGCTTCTTCGCCGGCTTCGGCTCGCACATCACGTCCTTCACGGAGTAGTGAGTGCCCGCGAAGCTCGTCTTCTCCTGCGTCCACATCCCGTTCATGATCGCGAGCGACTCGTCGAGAGCGCGCAGGCGCTCGCCGAGGCTCGGGAACTTGCAGCCGTAGCCGTCGAACTCGGCTTGGAACCAGCCCGCGCCGAAGCCCGGGAACGCGCGGCCGGGCGCGATCTGCTCGAGCGTCGCGATCTGCTTCGCGAGCACCGCGGGGTTCCGGAAGAACGGCGGCGTCACGAGCGTGCCGAACTGCACGCGCTCGGTGATCGCCGCGACCGCGGTGAGCTCGGTCCACGCTTCGAGGATCGCGTTGTTAGGGCTCGGCACCCCGTAGAGGTGGTCGCACACCCACAGCGAGTCGAAGCCGAGCCGCTCGAAGGCGAGGGCGGCATCGCGCGCCTCGGCCCAGGTGCGTTTGATCTGCGGAAGGGTCACGCCGAAGTGGAGTTTTGTGCTCATGGGCGCAAAGGTTACGAGCGGCGTTGCGCGCGAATCAACCGTCAATCGAGGCGCGTGGCTGGCCGATATGCGCCGTCATGCCCAAGCCGCAGAATGACGACGCTCGCGCGCCGCTGACCCTCGAAGAGTTGGTCGACGTGCTGGTGAAAGCCAAGCGCCTCGATCCCGCGAAGACGCCCGAGATCGTGGGCCGCGCGACCACGCTGCGCAGCCAGGTGCTGAAGGAGCGCGTCGGCTCGGTGCGCTCGCAGGCCGCGGCTCGCTACGAGGCTTCGCCCGCGGAGCTGATCGCGGTGCTGCGCCTCGCCGACGCGAGCAACCCGAAGCGCACGCTCGACGAGGACGCGATCGCGGAGGCCATCGCCGCGTCGGCGGATCTCCCGTACCTGAAGATCGACCCGGTGAAGGTCGACGCCGACCTCGTCACCAAGACGCTCTCGCGTCCGTTCGCGCGCCGCCACGCGGTGATCCCGGTCGGTCGCAACGGCGATCAGCTCACCATCGCGCTCAGCGATCCCTTCGACGGCGCGCTGCGCGCGAATCTCGAGCAGCTGTTACGGGCGCCGGTCTCGGTCGTGGTCGCGAGCAAGCGCGACATCGTGCAGCAGATCGACCGCATCTACGGCTTCCGCTCGAGCGTGCGCGGCGCGACCGAGCAGCTCGGCCCGACGACCTCGGCAACGAGCGCGAACAATGCGCTCGGGCAGCTCGTGCAGCTGCGCAGCAACGACGAGCTCGCCGCGAACAACGACGAGCACGTGATCGCCGCGGTCGACTACCTGCTCAACTACGCCTTCGACCAGCGCGCGAGCGACATCCACCTCGAGCCGCGCGATCGCGACGCGGTGATCCGCTTCCGCATCGACGGCATCCTGCACGAGATCGAGCGGCTGCCCGTCGCGGTGCACGCCGCGGTCGCGTCTCGGATCAAGGTGCTCGCGCGCATGGACATCGCCGAGCGCCGCCGGCCGCAGGACGGGCGCATCAAGACCGTGCGCGGCGACCGAGAGGTGGAGCTGCGCGTCGCGAGCCTCTCGTGCGCGTTCGGCGAGAAGGTCGTGGTGCGCGTGTTCGACCCGATGGCGCTGATGACGGATCTCGCGCAGCTCGGCTTCGGGCGCGAAGACCGCGAGCGCTACGAGAAGTGGATCACGTCTCCGTCGGGCCTGGTGCTCGTCACCGGCCCCACCGGCTCCGGCAAGACGACGACGCTCTACTCGACGCTCCGGTACTTGTCAGGGCCCGAAGTCAACATCACGACGGTCGAAGATCCGATCGAGATGGTCGAGCCGCGCTTCTGTCAGGTGCAGGTGCAGCGTCAGGTCGACGTCACGTTCGCGAACGCGCTGCGCGCGATCCTTCGCCAGGACCCCGACGTGATCATGGTCGGCGAGATCCGAGACGCCGAGACCGCGAACATGGCGGTGCAGGCAGCCCTGACGGGTCACCTCGTGTTCAGCACGGTGCACACGCGCGACGCCGCGGGCGCGGTCACGCGCCTCGTCGAGCTCGGCGTCGAGCGCTTCCTGCTCTCGAGCGTGCTGCGCGGCGTGCTCGCGCAGCGCCTCGTGCGCCAAGTGTGCCCCGATTGCTCCGTCGAGGGCGCGCTCACGGCGCAGCAAGTCGAGGCGCTCCAGCTGAAGGTGCCCGTCGAGCGCCGCGAAGAGCTGCGCGTGCGCTGGGGCGAGGGCTGCCCGAAGTGCCGGCACACCGGCCTCTATGGCCGCATCGGCGTGTTCGAGATGCTCGACGTGCAGCGCCGCGTGCGGCAGCTGATCACCGAAGGCAAGGACGCGAACGAGATCGCGTACGCCGCACGCGTCGAAGGCATGGGGACCCTGGGTGAGGCGGCGATCAGGAAGTTGGCTGAAGGCGCGACGACCTTCGAGGAAGTGGTGCGTCTCACCGCTGATCAGCAGTGACCAGGACCGAGCGACGATGAGCCGAGCCGTCGACAAGGAACTCTCGCTCTTGCTTCGCGCGGGCTACAAGCTCGTGGCGCTGGAGTCGTTCGAGGAGGACCGCGCAGTTCGCGCGGCGACGCGCGCTGCCGAATCGTGCGAGCGCGCGTTCCACGCCTGGTCGCTCGCGGCGGGGCTCGACGGCAAAGGCGAAGGCGCGGGCAGCCTCGACGCGGGCGTGCTCGCGCTCGAAGCGCTCGAGAAGCCCGCGGTGATCGCGCTGCTCGACGCGCACACGCTCTTCGGCAACGTGCTCGGGCTGCGCCGGCTGCGCGATGCGCTCGCGCGCCTCGGCCAGCGCCGCCAGACCCTCGTGCTGATCGCGCCGCTGATCGAACTGCCGCTCGAGCTCGAGCGCGAAGCGGGGCGTCTGACGCTTCCGCTGCCGACGGGCCCCGAGTTGCACGCGCTGTTCGAGCGGGTGCTCGCGAGCACGCCGAACGCGAAGGCTTCGCCCGACGTGCTCGCGGACTGCGTGCGCGGCGCGCTCGGGCTCACGGGCAACGAGGCGGTGCGCGTGTTCCGCAAGGCGCTGCTCGCGACGGGCGCGGAGGGCGACGCGATGGTCGCCGCGATCGTGCGCGACAAGCAGAAGGCGCTGCGCCGCACGCCGGCACTCAGCTTCCACGACGCGAGCGACGACCTCTCCGGCATCGGCGGCCTCGGCGAGCTGAAGCGCTGGCTGCGCGAGCGCCGCCGCGCGTTCGGCGACGAGGCGCGCAAGTTCGGGTTGCCCGCGCCGCGCGGCCTCTTGTTGTTGGGCGTGCAGGGCTGCGGCAAGTCGCTGTGCGCGAAGGCCGTCGCGCGCGAGTGGCGCTTCCCGCTGCTGCGCCTCGATCTCGCCTCGGCGTTCGGCGACCCCACCAAGTCGCCCGAGCTCACCATGCGCGAGGCGATGGCCGTCGCGGAGTCGCTCGCGCCGGCCGTGCTGTGGATCGACGAGATCGAGAAGGGCTTCGCGGCGACGGACCGCGACCCGCGCGCGAGCCGCGTGCTCGGCGCGTTCCTCACCTGGCTCGCGGAGAAGCAGGCCCCCGTGTTCGTGGTCGCGACGGCCAACGACGTCACGGCGCTGCCGCCCGAGTTGTTACGGCGCGGGCGCTTCGACGAGCTGTTCTTCGTGGACCTGCCGAGCGAGGACGAGCGCGTCGAGATCCTCACGATCCACCTGCGCAAGCACGGGCGCGATCCGCTCCAGTTCCCGCTGGCGCAGCTCGCGGCGAACGCGAGCCGCCTCTCCGGCGCCGAGCTCGAGCAGGTCGTCGCGGCCGCGCTGAACACCGCCTTCTCCGAGCGCCGCGAGCTCGGCGAGAACGATCTCGCCAACGCGATCCAGGAGACGGTTCCGCTCTACGAGACCTACGAGGAGCGCATCAAGGAGCTGCGCGACTGGGCGCGCACTCGCGCGCGCCCGGCAACCGTGGACGGGCGCATCGCCGGCCTGTTCCGCACGCGCTGACCGCCATGAAGCGGAGGGGCGCAGAGCAGCTGCGCATCTTCCACGCGGTCGTGAGCGCCGCGCTATGCGGAGCCGCGCTCGTGGGCTTCCTGGTCGCCAGCCTGCTCGGTTCGCAGTTGGTCTCGGAGCGCGACAGCGCGCAGGCCCAGGCAACGAGTTATTACGCCACCCACCCGTATCTGGAAGCGCCGTTCGAGATCATGCTCGGCGTCGAGGAAGGCGAAGGGTCGGAGATCGACTTCGAGGCGCTCGCGAGTGCCGACACGACGGCGGAGCAGGCCGAGCTCGATGCGCTCATCGCGGCGTGGCGCGCAGCCGAGGCCGAGACGCCCGCGCACCGCTTCGGCATCGCGGCGGGCCGAACGAGCGTGCTCGGCGCGCTGCTGCACGCCCTCGTACACGCGGGTTGGCTTCACTTGTTGTGGAACATCGGCCTGCTCGTCTCGGCCGGCGCGCGACTCGAGCTGCGCCTCGGTCGTGCGCACTACGGCGCCGTGCTCGGCGGCTCCGCCGTCGCGGGCGCGCTCGCGCACCTCGCGCTCGCCGGCGGAGAGTCGGCGCCCTTCGTCGGTCTCTCGGCCGCGACGGCCGGCATCGTCGGCGCCTTCGCGATGCGCCCCGGCGACACGAGCCGCGACCCGCTCGAGTTTGCGGCGGGGAAGAAGCAGCGCTCGCCGATTCGCATGGCCGCTGCGTTCGGCGTGATCGCGCTCGGCGTCTGCACGCTCACCGGCTTCTCCGCCTCGAGCTTCTCGCCTCTCGCGCAGCTCGGCGGCTTGGGCGCCGGTGCGGTCGCGATGCTCGGCTTCGCGCGGCTCGGCTGGCTGCGCGACGAAGCTGCGGCGCCGGCACCGGAAGTCGCCCAGGCGATCGCTCAACTGAAGAGCGGCGCCGCGCCCGCTGCGCTCCAGTTGTTACGGGCTCGCCTCGCGGCGCAGGCGGACGATGCGCTCGCCGCGCGCGCGTTCGGCGTGGCGCTGCGCGGGCGCGAAGATGCGCGCGAAGAGATCGAGCGCGCTTGGACCGCCGCGGTCGACGCGAAGCAGCCGGCGGTGGCCGCTGCGCTTTGGCGCGAGGCCGGCATGCGCGGCGAGTTGCCTCGCGCTGCGAGCGAACGGTTGCAGGCGTTCGCGAAGTGGCGCCGCGCCGACGGAGCCGTTGGCGAAGCGCGCGTGGCGCTGGTGGCGGCGCTCGCCGAAGCGGACGCCGCGACGGCGGGGCGCATCGCCCGCGAGGCGCGCCGCAGCGATCCGGTGCTCACGCTGCGAGCCGCCGAGCGCGCGCTGAGCCTCGACTCGCTCTCCGCTGCGGATCGCGGCGTGATGAGCGACTTCGCGGAGCAAGCGCGCAAGGAGGCGGCCAACAACGGAGTGGTCGTGCTCGACGACGCGCGCGAGGCGCAGCGAGCGAGCTCCGCAACAAAGCCAACGCGACCGCCGCAGCGCCCGGCGCCAATCGAGTTGACACGCGATGACGCCGCGGCCGAGAGCGCGGCGCCTCCGCTCGACGGGCTGTTCAGCGACGCCGACGCGCTCATCGACTCTTCAGCCGAGCCCGAAGTGGCAGCGGAGAACACCCAGCCGGAATACGACGCGAACGCCGCGTTCTTCGAGCGCGGCGCGATCGACCTTGCCCCCGAGTTGCCGCCGGCGGAGATGCCCGAGCCTGCGGGCGAGGGCGACGCCGCGCTGATCGATGCGCTCCATGCGGCGCTCAGCGACGACGCGGACCTCAGCGCGGCGCCCGGCGCGCTCGACGCCGACGTGCGCGAGCCCTCGGCGTCCGGCGCGCCGCTGGAGCTGGGCGAGGCGGGCAACGACCTCGCCGCTGCCGAATCACGCGCCGAGATGCTTGACGTTCAGCCTCCCCGCCTTTCCTTCGCGCCACAGCGATCCGCGTTCGAGGCGTCCGGCCCGGTCCCGATCGTCGCCCTCAGCGTCGAGCCGCAACCGGCGAGTGTTCCGCCGCCGAGCGCCGACGAGCTCGCGTTGAGCGACGCGCTGGACGACTTGTTCGAAGACGAGAAGCCCGAGCCCACGGCGCCGAAGCTGCGCCCGCTGCGCATCACGACCGCGAAACCGCTCCGACTCGACGCGGACGCGATTGCGCTCGACATCGAGGGACGCGGTCGCGGCAAGCTCGCGTTCGCGAAGATCGACGCGGTGTCGGCGGCCGGCGTGAAAGGGCTCACGCAGAGCGGCAAGGCCGTGCTGTTCATCGACCTCGCGCTCGGCTTCGCGAGCGGCGGCGAGGGGGAGCTGCGCGTCGTGCGGCTGCGCGCGGATGCGTTCGATCCGCGCACGCTGGTGCCGGACGAGAAGTCGCCGCTCGCCGCGCTGCGCAAGCTGATCGCCGAGCTGCGCGCGCGCACGCGGGCGATTCCGCTGCCGCGCGACGCCGAGCCGAGCGCGCCGTTCCGCATCTACGCCGATCTCGCGAGCTACGAGCGCGAGGTGCTCGGGGCGCAGCGACCGAGCTGAGGCCCCGCCGCGACCTGCGCGGCGCGGGGGCATTGAAGTTGCCTAGTTGCGGAATGTCCCGGCAGCAGCCGCTGCCACGAACGCGCCGTACACGCAGCGCACGTGCGCCGCGTCCATGTCTTCGGGGTGCCACTGCACACCCAGCGCGAAGGCGGCGCCGGGCGCGGACTCGATCGCCTCGATCACACCGTCGGGGCTGTGCGCGCTCGCGACGAGGCCGTCACCCGGCGTCGCGACGCCTTGGTGGTGCCGGCTGTTCACCGCGATTTCCCGTGCGCCGCCGAACGCCGCGGCGAGCCGCGAGCCGGGTGCGAGCGCGAGTGGGTGGCGCTCGTGCGCGGCGAGCTTGTGCGCCCGCGCGCCGGCCACTTCGTGCGCGATGTCGAACACGAGCGATCCGCCACGCGCCAGCGCGAGCAGCTGCATGCCGTAACAAATGCCGAGCACGGGCAGGCCGCGCGCGAGCGCGCCGCGCACGAGCGCGAGGTCGCGCGCGATCTGCTCGGGCGCCGCCGGGCGGAACGGGACGTGCGGGGGGTAGGGCGCGGGCGGGAGGAAGTCGTCGCCGCCGGGAATCACGAGCGCAGCGAGGCCCACGATCACGGCATCTGCGCTCGCTTCGCTGCTCGCGCCGACGTGGAGCGCGCTGCCGCCCGCCGCCTCGACGGCCGCGGCATAGGCAGCATCCGCGAACCAGGTGCGCCGGCCGGCGCGCAGCTGCGCGTCGAGCGAGAGCGCGATGCCGATGCGAGGGCGCACGGCGGCGACGGTAGCCGCACGCGAGATCGCGGCGTTTGCGTCAGACGCCGGCGCCGCGATCTGCCCGAATCGCGGCTTCCGCGTCTGACGCTGGCACCGCGATTCGCCCGATTGCGTGCGCATCCGCCCGCTCACGTCCGGCGCGATGGGGTTATGCTGCGCGCCTTTCCCACTCTTGGAGAAATGGAGAGCACATGGCGATCAAGGTTGGTGACAAGATCCCGTCGGCGAAGGTGAAGGTCGTGACGCCGGATGGCGCGAAGGACGCCGACGCGGCGCAGCTGCTCGGTGGCCCGAAAGTGGTCGTGTTCGCGGTTCCGGGGGCGTTCACGCCGCTTTGCTCCGCACAGCACCTGCCGGGCTTCGTGAACAATGCGGCCGCGTTCAAGGCCAAGGGCGCGCAGGTGTTCTGCCTGTCGGTCAACGACGGCTGGGTGATGGGCGCCTGGGGCAAGGACAAGAACGTGGGCGACTCGGTCACGCTCGTGGCCGACGGCAGCGCCAACTTCACGAACGCGATGGGCCTCGCGATGGACGGCTCGGGCTTCGGTCTCGGCACGCGCTCGCAGCGCTACGCGTTCGTCGCCGAGAACGGCGTGATCAAGCACCTCGCCGTCGAGGCGCCGATGAAGTTCGAGGTCTCGAGCGCGGAAGCCGTGCTCAAGGCGCTCTAGCAAGCGCGGTGCGCGCAGCGAGCGGCAGGCGAGCGGAGATCGATCAGTGGCCTCGATGCCCGTCGTGGCTGCGCGCGAGGCGTCGCCCGTGAGGGTGGGCTGGACGTATCCGCCCACGCTCACGCTCGGCGAAGCCCGCGCGCTCTACTTCGAGCGCGCGGGCTTCGACGAGCGCAGCTACACGGATCGCTGGGTCGCGCTCCGCGTGTTCGGCCGCCCGCTGCTGGGCTTCCCGAACACGCGCGCCCGCGTGCGCGCGGTGCGCCTGCACGATCTCCACCACGTGCTCACCGGCTACGACACGAGCTGGGCGGGAGAGGGCGAGATCGGCGCCTGGGAGCTGGCCTCGAACTGCCGCGATCACTACGCGGCTTGGTGGCTCAACTTCTCCGCCGCGCTGATCGGGCTCTGCATCGCACCGCGCCGCGTCGTCGCCGCGTTCCGCCGCGGCCGGCGCGAGCGCAACCTCTACGACACCGCGTTCTCCGAGGCGCTGCTCGCGGAGCGCGTCGGCTCGCTGCGCGCGAGGCTCGGCATTGCGCAGTAGCAGCGCGCAGCTTCGCCTCGCCTGCGCGGCGCTCGCCGCGATCGCGGGTGTCGCGTGCGGCGACGGCCCGCCTCCGATCAGCGAGTGCGTCCCGGCGGGCGATCTCACGCCGCATTGCCGCTTCCAGAATCCCGAAGATCTCGCCGTCGTCGGGGACTGGCTGCTCGTGAGCCAAATGGTCGCAGGCGACAAGCCGGGCAGCCTCGTCGCGTTCCGTCCGAGTGACGGCGCGCTGCGCACGCTCTACCCGCTCGAGGGCGACGCCACGCCGCAGGGCGAGTGCGCCGCCGGGCTCGCGCCGCCGGCCGCCGACTTCGCGCCGCACGGCATCGACCTCGCCGGCACGACACTGCTCGTGATCAACCACGGCAGCCGCGAGGCCGTGGAGGAGTTCACGCTCAGCGCCGACGCCGAGGGGCCGACGCTCGCATGGCAGCGCTGCACGGAGCTGCCCGAGGACGCGAGCGCGAACGACGTCGCCGCGCTCAACAGCGGCGGCTTCGTCGCGACGAAGATGCTCGAGCGCCCGCAACTGCTCGGCGTCGTGAAGCTGCTGTTCGGTGCGAACACGGGCGTGCTGCTCCGCCACCTGCCCGCGACCACGGGCTGGGAGGTCGTGCCCAACACCGAGGGTCGCGCGCCGAACGGCGTCGAGGAGGCGCCCGACGGCACGCTGTTCATCGCGGAGTGGTCGGCGCGGCGGCTCGTGCGCGTCGCGCCCGACGGCAGCGCGCGCAGCGAGGTGCCGCTCGACTTCGCGCCGGACAATCTCGCGTGGGCGAGCGATGGCCGCCTGCTCGTCGCTGGCCAGCGCGCGACGCCGCTGCAGATGCCGCGCTGCGCGTCGCTCGAAACCGGCGCATGCTCGCTCGCCTCGGTGGTGGTCGCGCTCGATCCGACCACGCTCGCCGTGACGAAGCTCGTCGACGACGACCCCGCGGCAACGATCGGCGCCGCTTCGATCGCCGTCGAGTACGACGGCGCGCTTTGGATCGGCACGTTCGCGGGCGACCGCATCGTCCGGCGCGAAGGCGTCGACTAGCCAGGAGAACCGAGTGTCCGACTTGAAGCGCGAGCAGTACGTGAGCCTCGGCACCTTCCGCAAGAACGGGAAGGAAGTGCTCACGCCCGTCTGGTTCGCTCACGACGCGAAGAACCCGAAGCTGCTGTGGGTCTACACGAACGCGACGATGGGGAAGGTGAAGCGCATTCGGAACAACGGGCGCGCGCGCGTGGCGGCGTGCGATGCGCGCGGGAAGCTGAAGGGCGAGTTCGTCGACGCGAAGGCGCGCATGGTCGCCGAGGGCGAGCGCGAGTGGCAGCAAGGCTGGGACGCGCTGCACGCGAAGTACTGGCTGCTGAGCGTGGGCCTGTTCGTGTCGCGCTTCACCGGGCGATACAAGCAGCGCGCGCTCGTCGCGGTAGAGCTGGCGTAGCGAGTGGCGACCGCGGGCTTCGGCAAAGTCATCGTCGAAGTCCGCGCGAACGAGTACACGAGCCGGCGCGCGAATCCGCACGTGCCGTTCTCGGCGGAAGAACTCGGGGCGGACGCGGCGGCGTGTCGGGAAGCGGGCGCCGCGATCTACCACTTCCACGCGCGCGAGCCGAAGACGGGCGCGCCGGCCTACGACGTCGCGACCTACGGCGCCGCGGTGCGCGCGATCCGCGCAGCCGGCGACCTGCTGATCAACCCGACGCTCGGCGCGAACACCGTGCCCGATCCCAAGAAGCGCGCGGCGATCATCCCCGCGCTCGCGCGCGATCCTGCGACGCGCCCCGACCTCGCGCCGGTCGACCTCGCGAGCATCAACGTCGACCCGTGGGATCCAGCGACGAAGCGCTTTCTGGTCGAGGACATGGTCTACGCCACCTCGGTCGCCGGCCTGCGCGAGATCGCTGCGACGATTCGCGGCGCGGGGGTGTTGCCGCAGGCGGTGCTCTGGAACATCGGCAGCGCACGCCTGCTCGGGGCTTTCGTCGAGATGGGCGTGCTCGCAGCGCCCGTCTGCGCGCAGGCGATCCTCTCGAGCTCGCTGCTGTCCACCCATCCCGCCACGGTGCGCGGCCTGACCGCGCTGCTCGACTTCGTGCCCACCCGCGCGCCGATCTTTTGCACGATCGGCAACGGCGGCGGAAACCTCTTGCCGCTCGTCGCGGCCGCGCTCGAGCGCGGCGCTCACGTCGCGATCGGGCTCGGCGACTACGCCTATCCGGAGCTCGGCGCACCGACGAACGCCGAGCTCGTGCGCGAAGTCGCCCGCATCGCGCGCGGCTGCGGCCGCGAGCTCGCGACGCCCGCGGAGGTGCGCGGTCTGCTCGGCGTCGCGTAGTCGACGCAAGCTCGCGGTTGGGGTCGGGCCCAGGAGTGGGCGGGAGTTGTGACCGCATCCGTCATGGCGGCGGGATACGTTGCCGCGCGTGACGCAGGGCAGCCTCGACTTCGGCGCGGGATCGGTGAGCTCGGCAGGCGACGAGCGCGTGCTGATTGCGCCAGGCCCGCGCGCGGCGGAGGCGCTGCTGCTGCGCGCGATCGCGGCAGACGCGGCGGACGTGCGCCGCGATCCGAGTCGGCTCGCGACGCCGCTGCGCGTGATCGTGCCGTCGCGCAGCCTGCGCGAGCACGTGGCCGCGCGCATCGCGCAGGAGCACGGCGCGGCGGCGGGCGTGGTGGTGCAGACGCTGCGTGGCTGTGCGCGCGAGCTGCTCCGTCGCGCGCGAGAGCCGGACGTGGGGCGCGCGGGGGATCTCTTGCTGCCGCTGATCGTGCGCAGGCACGCGAAGGAGCTCCCGGCGTTGCTCGATGTGCTCGGCGCGCTCGACGAGGGCTACTCCGCGGTCGTCGAGACCGTGCGCGATCTCCTCGACGCCGGGCTCGACGAGACGAACGCCGGCGCCGCCGAAGACGCCCTGGCCGAGCTCCCGAGCGACGCGCAGACGGAGCGCGCGCGCGCGATCGTCGGACTCGCGCTGCGCGCGCGTGCGGAGCTCAGCGCGCTCGGGCTGCCGCCGCCCGCGGCGCTGTTCGTGCGCGCGACGGAAGCACTCGAGCGCGACGCGCGAATCGCGCACGCGCGCGCGCTGTTCGTGCACGGCTACGCCGACATCACCGGCGTTCAGCTCGCCCTCGTGAAGCAACTCGTTGCGCTGGCAGACGCGCGTGTGGTGATCGATCACCCCCCGGATCCCACCGGCGCGGGCGGGGTGGGCGCCTTCACGGCGCGCCTGCGCGAGCGGCTGAGTGCGCCGCGGCCGCCAGCGGAGCCCGCAAGGCTCCCGGCGCCTCCGGATTTGTTGCGCGCGCCGGGCGCCCACGCGGAGGTGCGCGCCGTGGCAGAACGCATCCGCAAGCTGCTCGATGCGGGAATGCGCCCGGAGTCGATCGCCGTGGTGGCGCGAAATCTTCAGCCGCTGCGCTTCGCGATTGCCACCCACTTCCGGCGACTCGGAGTTCCGTTCAGCGGCGGTCCGGGATTTCTCGATCCGGCGGGTCGCCGCCTCCGCGCGTTGCTTGCGCTCCTCGAACAGGGCGCGCGCGCGACGGCCGACCGCTGGCTCGACGCCGCGAACTTGCGACGCGGCGCTCAGCTCGACCTCGCGGATCTTCGGCTCGCACTACACACGCTCGGTCGCGGCCGGCTCGGCGAGGTCGCGGCGCTGGACGCGGACGCGGCGCTGGACGGTCGCGCGCGGTATCGGCTGCCGGTGCGCGTTCGCCTGGCGGGGGAGAGCGCAGACGACGCCGCTCGCAGCGACTCCGTGGCGCCTCGGCAGGCGGGAGTCGCGCGCGCGGAGCGGCGCAGTGTTTCGCGCGAGTCGCTCGTGTGGGCGCGGGGCGATGCGGAGGCGACCCTGGCGGCGCTCGCGCAGCAGGAGCGAGCCTCGACGCTCGCGGATCACGCGCGCGCGCTGCGCGAGCTCACGCACGGCGCGCTGCGCTGGGCGCGCGACACGGCGGGCTGCGCGGCGCTCGACGCCGCGCTCGCTGGCCTCGCGCGCGAGATTCCAGCTTCGTTCGCGCTGAGCGCGGGCGAGTTCCGTCTGCTGCTGGAGCGCACGCTGCGCGACGTCGGTATCGCGGCGCTCGGCGGCCGTGGCGGCGGCGTTCAGGTGCTGAGCGCGACCGCCGCGCGCGCGCGCACGTTCTCGCAGCTGTTCGTGATTGGCCTCGAGCGCGACGTGTTTCCGCGCGTCGTCAGCGAGGATCCGTTGCTGCCCGATCGCTTGCGACGCCAGCTCGAAGCGGTGCTTCTGGACATCCCGATCAAGGCCCGCGGCTATGCCGAGGAGCGCTTCTTGTTCGCGCAGCTTTGCGCCGCGGCGGACCGCGTGCAGCTGTCGTGGCAGGCGACGAGCGACGACGGAAAGGAGCGCGCGGTCTCTCCGCTCGTACAGCGCTTGCGCGTCGCGCACGAGATGCGCGACGAAGCGCCCGTCGCGCCGCTCGTGTGGGACGCACACGAAACGCCGAGACCCGCGCACGAGCACGCGGTGCGCGCAGGTCTCGCGCGCGACGAGGATGCAGCCGTGCACGCGACGGCGCAGGCGCTCGCGCCGTTGTTAGGGAGCGGAGCGGAGGCTGCCGCGCGCTCGCGCGCCGCTTCGCTCTCGTTCCGCGACGACTGGCGGCCGCCGAGCGTGCTCGGCCCGCACCTCGGGCAGATCGGCGATGCGCTCGCCACCACGCGCGAGCTGTCGGTCACGCGCCTCGAGGCGATCGCTCGCTGCCCGTGGCGAGCCTTTCTCGAGAAGCTGCTCGGCCTGCAGCCGCCGCCCGACGCGCTCGCGGCGCTGCCCGAGCTCAGTCCGCTCCTCGTCGGGAATGCCGTGCACGGAGCGCTCGAAGAGATCGTGCGGCGCGCCGGCGTGAAGGTCGGTGTGCCGCTCGCAGAGGCGCTCGCGGAAGCCCCGGCGGAAGTGCGCTGGCCGCCACCGGAGGAACTGGCCGCGATCGTTGGCCAAGCGGCGCGCGCTGCCGCGGGCGACGACGGCATCCTGATGCCGGGCTTCGCCGAGCTGCTCGCTCGCCGCGCGCACGCGTACTTGGAGCGAGTGCAGCGGATCGACTGGCCGAGCGGGCTGCGCAGCGGCGTGCGCGGCGCAGAAGTCGAGTGCGCGCTCGACCTCGCGATCCCGCGCGACGAGCCGCTTCGCGTCACGTGTCGCGCGGATCGCGTCGACCAGACGGAGGAAGGACTCGCGCTCACCGACTACAAGACGGGCAAGCCGATCTCGGACGCGAAGACCGCGAAGACGCGCGCGGCCCACTTCCTCGAGCAAGTCGTCGCGGGCAAGAAGCTGCAGGCGGTCGCATACGCCGCGGCTTCGCCCGCTCCGGCGGCGGGGCGATACCTGTTCGCGAAGCCCGATCTCGAGGCGGAGCTCGCCGTCGTGCGCGCGCCGAGCGGGGACGCGCCGCTGCGGGCAGCGTTCGTCGAAGCGGTCGAGCACGCAGTGCACGCATGGCGCAGCGGCGAGCTCACGCCGGACCTCGTCGGCGAAGAGCCCGACAGCGAGGGTGAGAGCTGCAAGTTCTGCGACGTGTCCGAGGCGTGCTGGAAGGGCGACGCCGGTGCGAAGCGAAGGCTCGCGGCGTGGCGCGCGCAGCGTGCGGGAGCGCGCCCGTGAGGATCCCGCTCGTCGACGACGGCGCTCGGCTGCTCGCGCAGACCTGCTTCGACAAGCCGGTGCTGCTCGAAGCCGGCGCGGGTACCGGCAAGACCGCCGCGCTCGTCGCGCGCGTGGTGGTGTGGTCGCTCGGACCAGGCTGGGAGTTGGCCGCGCGTGACGATGCGAGCCCGCACGACACGGCTGCCTCGGTGCTCTCGGGCGTCGTCGCCATCACGTTCACCGAGGCCGCAGCGGCGGAGATGGCAACGCGCATCGCGGCCGACCTCGCGTTGATCGCGCGCGCCGAGACGCCCGAGGCGTACTTCAGCGACGCGCCGCTGCCGCCCGAGAGCGAGCGAGCGCTGCGTGCGAAGGCGCTGATCGGCGCGCTCGATCACCTCACGGTGCGCACGATTCACGCGTTCTGTCGTCGCCTACTCGCGGCGCATCCGCTCGAGGCGGGCTTGCACCCGGAGCTCGAGGTCGATGCAGACGCCGTGCGCGTCGACGCGATCGCGCGGGATGCGATCGAGGCGCGCGTCGCGCGTAGTCTCAGCGCTGTCCTCGACGCAGATCTCGCCGCACTCGCCGACGCCGGCATCGGGCCGAGCGCGCTCCACGAGGCGCTGGTGCAGCTGCTTGCCGAGGGCGCGAGGCCGGAGGACTTCGCGGAGGAGCTGCTCGGGCCGCGCGCGACGAGCGAGTTCGCGCGCGAGATCGCTTCGCTCGCGCAGCGCATCCTCGCGATCGAGGCCGGTGGCCTCGCGGGCTCGCGGGCGTCCACGAGCGCCGCCGCGTGCGAACAGCTGCGCGGCCTCGTGCGCGATCTCGCGGCGCTGCGCGAGCGAGACATCGCGCTCGCCGAGCTGGCGCCGCTTTGCGCGCGCGACTGGAGCAGCACTGCGAGCAAGCTCACGACGTGGGCGCGCGGGGACGATTTTGGCGCCGCGGAGACGGAGTGCTTCGGCGATCGCGCGCCCGAGGTGGCGGAGTGCTCGCGCCGGCTGCGCGACGGCCTGCGCCAGCTCGCTGACATGAACCCGCCCGCTCTTGCCGCTGCGCGGCGCCTCGTCGAAGAGCTCCTCGACGAGTGCCAGCTGCGGCTGCGCGCGGCCGGCATCGCGACGTTCGGCGCCCTGCTGCGCGACGCCCACGCGCTCGTTCGCGCGCGGCCCGAAGTCGCAGCGCGCGTACGCCGCGACATTCGGCAGCTGCTCGTCGACGAGTTCCAAGACACGGACGCGCTGCAGTGCGAGCTGATCGAAACGATCGCGTTCGAGGGCGAAGCGAGGCCGGCGCTGTTCCTCGTCGGCGATCCCAAGCAGTCGATCTACGGCTGGCGGAATGCGGACCTCGCGGCCTACGAGCGCATGCGCCAGCGCGTGCGGGACGCGGGCGGGGCGGTCGAGCAGCTCGTGGTGAACCGCCGGTCGACCCAGGCGGTGCTCGACGAAGTCGGCCGGCTCGTGGCGCCCGTGATGATCGAGACGCCCGAGCTGCAGCCGTCCTACGAGCCGCTGCAGCTCCACCCCAGGCGCGCGCCGCCTCGGCCGCTCGCCGATGGTCAGGCCGCGATCGAGCATTGGCTCAGCTTTGCGCGTGCGGCGGACGGCTCGATCGAGAACAGGGTTCTCGTCGGGCGCGCAAGTCGGCTCGAGGCGGAAGCACTGGCGCGCGACCTGCTGCGGCTGCGCGCGCACGGTGCTGCGCTCGGCAAGGTCGCCGTGCTGATGCGCAACACGACCGGCTTCGAGCCCGTGCTGAGCGCGCTGCGGCGTGCTGGCGTTGCGTTCGTCGTCGAGCGTGAGACGAAGCACGGCGAGCGCCGCGAGCTGGTCGAGGCGCGCGCATTCCTGCGCTGCGTGCTCGACCCGCACGATCAGCTCGCGCTCGTCGCGGCGTTGCGCGCGCCCGCGGTCGGTGTGCCCGACGCTGCGCTCGTGCCGCTGTGGCGGCGCGATTTCCCGAAGCTCGCGGCCGAGCTCGGCGGCGACGACGGAGAGCGCCTCGCCAGCCTCGAGCGGGTCGTGCAGGAGACCGCGGCCGCGATGCCGGCGGTACCCGGTGCCGAGCTGCTAGCGGGCTTTGCGCCGGGGCTGATTGCCTTCCTGCGCGGGCTCGCCGAGCTGCGCCGCTGCTTCGCGACCGCATCGCCCGAGCGCTTCGTCGAGCGCCTGCGCGAGGTGTGGCTGCTCGAAGCCGCCGAAGCTTCTCGCTTCCTCGGCGCGCATCGAGTCGCGAGCGTCGACCGGCTGCTGCGCGATCTCGTCGCCGCGCTCGAAGACGCCGATGGCTCTGCGGCTGGCTTGCTCGCCGCGCTGCACCGCTCGGGCACGATCGCGCGCGAGCATGAAGAGGGGCGTCCGCGCGCGATCGCCGACGACGCCGTGCAGGTGATGACCATCCACCGCGCCAAGGGCCTCGAGTTCGATCACGTGTACCTGTTGCAGGGGCATCGCGAAGACCCGAACGCGCCGGACCGCGAGACGCGCGTGCATCGCGGCCGCGGACGGCGTGCGTTCGAGCTGCTCGGCATGCCCTCGCCAAGCGCCTGGCAGGCGCGCATCGACCAGACCGTGCTCGAGAAGCACGAGCGCGTGCGCCTGCTCTACGTGGCGGCGACGCGCGCGCGGGAACGACTGGTCGTGGGCTGGTCGCGGCGGCCGGGCAACGCGCCGGAGCCGGAGGCGGCGCGCTCGTTCGCGGATCTGCTCACGAATCGCGGGGATCCGCGCCGGCGCGCGCAGGCGGCGATCGACGCGGGGGGCGCCGTGCGCGACGAGCACGGCGCGCTCTGGCGCGCGCTCGACTGGCAGGAGGCGCCAGCGCTTCCGCGCGCGGCGGGCTCGAGCGGCGCGCTCGAGGTCGCGCGCATCGATGCGGACGTGGAGCGGCTGCGAGCCGCGCGCGAAGTGGCGGAACGCGCGGAGTCGCGCCCTTGGCACTTGGCGGCGTCGGAGCTCGCGCACACGACCGAGCTGCGAGAGGGCGAAGACGCGCGCGGCGAGGACGCCGCCGAGGAGCCCACTACGCGTCGCGCGCCGGACGCGCCCGACCGCGCGCGCCGCATCGCGATGGCCGCCGGCACCGCCGTGCACGCTGCGCTCGAGCACGCGAGCTTCGACGCGAGCGGGAGCGATCTGCGCAGCCACGGCGAAGCCGCGATCGAGGGGGCGCTCGCAAGCGTCGAGCCTGCGGACGAGCGCGCTGAAGCCGCGCAGCGCGCGCGCGCGATCTGGGCGCGCGCCTGCGCGGGCAGGCTGCTCGCGAAGCTGCGCGCGCTCGAGCCGAGCATCGTCGCGCGCGAGCTGCCCGTGCTGCTCGCGCCGAGCGCACTGCCTGCGAGCGACGACGCGCCCGTGGGCTTCGTGTCGGGCGCGATCGACCTCTTGTATCGGGACGAGGGCGGCCAGTACGTCGTCGCGGACTACAAGACCGACGAAGCGGAGAGCGAGGTGAAGCTCGCCGAGCTCGCGGCGAAGTACGCGCCCCAAGGCGCGGCCTACACGCGCGCGGTCCAGCTCGCACTCGGCCTAACAACCGCGCCGCGTTTCGAGCTGTGGTTCCTGCAGGCGGGCGAGGTGCGCGCTACGGGCGCGTGAGCTCGCGGCGGATGCGGGCGCGGAGGAGCGGGACGTCGCCGTTGAGCTTCTCGCTGTAACGCGGCGCATCGACGAACATGTAGACGAGCATCGCGAGACCCAAGCCCGAGAAGAGCAGCGCCGGCGCGAGATCGTCGATCAAGAGCCAGCAGAGCGGCGTCCACAAACACAAGAACGCCACCGGCCAGTGGGGTTTCCCGCCTATCGGGCGCGGCTCGTAGCTGCCGACCAAGCGCGGGCCGTCTGTGGAGTCCACGAACTGCCCACAGAAGCGTGCGATGTGTTGACCCTCGCCATCGTAGGCGCCCGACGAGAACGAGAGCGAAACTTGCTCGGGCGAGACCACTCCGTAGAGCACTCGCTGCTCGAGCGGGAGGAACCATTCGACCTTCCAGTCGAGTGGCCGAGTGACGCGCTGCAGACGCTCCATCGCGACCTCGATGGTCACATCGAGGTCGATCGATTCGTCGCAGCATCTCCCAACGCGCTCGTACCCAAGCGATCGCTTCTCCGAGAGGCCTCACGCCGCAGCTCCCGGCTTCCAGCGCGACCCCGCGAACAGCTCCTCAATCGCGCGCAGCGCCTCGTGCTCGCGCGCTTCGAGGCTGCCGCGCAGCACGCGCCACGGCACAGGCTGGGCGCGCAGCGCGTCCTCGAACCAGCGGTGCATGTCGTGGCGAATCGCTTCGCCGTCGCGGATGCCGTCTTGCGCGAACGGGATCTCGTCGCCGGTGAGCAGGTAGAGGTCGCAGCGATCGCGCGCGGCGATCGCGCCCGTCTCGGCGTCGTGCGCGCCCATGTAGCGGCGGTGCCAGAGCGCGGTCGCGAACGCGTTCGTGTCGCACACGAGCACGCGGTTCGCTGCGCGCGCGGCGGCATTCTCTTGGCGTTGCTGCTCCGCCGCGATCTCCACGAACTCGCTCGAACGCCACTCCGTGTCGCCGCGGCCGTACTTCACGAGCGTGAACTCGCGCCCGTACTCGGGAACCCACGATGTCGCGAGCCGCTGCGCGAGGCGCTCCGCGAGGGTGGTCTTGCCGGTGGACTCGGCGCCGACCAGCACGACGCGCTTCGCGTACCAGCCGCGCACCGGCGGCGCGAGAAACTCCCAGCTCGCGAACGGGTCGGCGCGCACCGCCGCGCCCGAGATCGGGACGCGCGCACGCGAGGGGTCGACCGCGACGTGCGCGCACGCGATCTCGCGCGCCCAGCGTTCGCCGTACGCCTCCGAGGTGAATGCGGCGTCGGGCTTCGCGCCGGGCCAGTCGATCGTCAGGCGCGCCCACAGCGCGGAGTCGTCGGGGTCGTACGCGTCGTCGATGCGCCGCACGTGCGCCCGCGGATGCGCCTCGCGCAGCCACGCCGCGCGCAGCTCGCCGGGAATCCCGTCGCCCTCGCGCTCGCACACGATCACGGTGACGTGCGCACACTGCGCGAGCGCCGTCTCGATCACGAGCGTGTGGCCCGCGTGCGGCGGCAGGAACTTGCCCACCACGACGCCGCTCGCGAAGCGCGTCACGCGCCCGCTCCGGCGCGGTGCGCGCGCAGCCAATCGCGCAGGCCGACGATGCACATCGCGAGGAAGATCGCGTAGAGCACGGCCGTGAGGTGAAGGCCGCGGCTCACGTAGAGCGGCACGTAGATCACGTCGGCGAGGATCCAGAGCCCCCAGTTTTCGAGGCGCTTTCTACCGAGCAGGTACTGCGCGGCGAGGCTGATCGCGGTGGTGAGCGCGTCGAGCAGCGGCGCCGCGCCGTTCGCGGCGATCAGCACTTCGCGCAAGCCGAGCGTCGCGAGCGGCACGCCCGCGAGCACGAGCCCGACCTCCCAGCGCGCCATGCGCGTCACGGCGAGCGGCGCTGCGCCGCGGCGCGCGAACCACTTCCACCACCCGTAACAACCGAGCGCGAAGAACACGGCCTGCAGGGCCATGTCGGCGTAGAGGCGCGCCTCGAAGAACACCGCGAAGTAGAGCGCGTTGTTCGCGAGCCCGAGCGGCCAGCTGAGGATGTGCTGCCGCACCGCGAGCCACACGCACGCGCCGCCGCTGATGAAGCCGAGCGTCTCGGTCCAGGTGAAGGGGGCGAGCTGCGTGGCGGTGGCGAGCAGGAGGGCGAGCGAGGCGACAGCGAGGACGGCGAGCTCGAGGGGGGCGATCCGCGCGTCCGCGCGCCGAGTTGCCGTGCGCCCGGCTTCACTCATCTCAGCCTCGCAGGAACGAGCGGGCGACGAGGCCGCAGAGAGCCCTCGTGGCGCATGCGCACTCGCGACGCCTCATCCCCCACGCCCCGGCGGGTGCGCACAGGATCATGGCAAAGATGAGGCCGGTCCCCGCCGAGTCCCGCTCCCCCTCCAACCACCACGCGATCGCCGCGAGCGCAGTGGCAGTCCAAACGAAGTCGAGCGCGCGAAGGGCGCGCGAACGCCGCGCGGGCATTGCGCCGCACACGCAGTAGATGACGCGTTCTGGTCGCGAGCATTGCGGCCCTCGCTCGTCAGAACTTCAGCAGCTCCACCTCGAGCTTCGCGAGGTCGACCACGCCGACCGCGTTGTGGCCTTCGAGGAAGCCCGCGCACTCGCCCGGGTTGAAGAGCAGTGCGCCGCCGCGGCGCTCGAGCACGAGGCGATGGTTGTGGCCGTGCAGCACGAGGTCGTGGGCGGCGAGCAGCGCGTCGTCGATGTGGTCGGGGTTGTGGATCACGCCGATGCGGCGGCTGGCGGCCTCGAAGGAGAGGTGGCCCTCGACGAGCTGCATGGCGAACCGCGCTGCAACCGGCGCGATCGCCTCGCGCTCGTCGTTGTTCCCGTACACGCCGACGAGCGGCGCGTTCAGCCGCGCGAGCACTTCGAGGGTCTTCGCCTGCGTGATGTCGCCGGTGTGCACCACGCGCTCGACGCGCGCGGCGTTCACGAGCTCCACGATGCGCGTCACGTTGCGCAGGTTGTTATGGGTGTCGCTCACGACCGCGATGCGCACGCGCTCTCTCCGAAGTGGGCGCAGGGTAGGCGGCGAGATGGAGATTGCGACTGGCGCTGGCGTAGGCTGCGCGCCTTCCACCGCACGAGGAGCAGCGCGCGTGACGACTTATCAGACGATCCTGGTCGACAAGAGCGAGAACATCATGACGATCACGTTCAACCGGCCCGACCGGCTGAACGCGCTGAACGGCCAGATGCTGATGGACACGCTCGCGGCGCTCGACGACGCGGACGCCGACGACGACGTGAAGGCGATCATCTTCACCGGCGCGGGCCGCGGCTTCTGCGCCGGCGCCGATCTCGGCGGCGGCGGCGGCACTTTCGACCACAGTGGCCGCGAGGCGCGGAGCGAGCATCGCGACGGCGGCGGCCTGCTCACGCTGCGCATCTTCGAGTGCAAGAAGCCGGTGATCGCCGCGATCAACGGGCCGGCCGTCGGCGTCGGCTCGACCATGACGCTGCCGATGGACATCCGCATCGCGAGCGATCAGGCGCGCTTCGGCTTCGTGTTCGCGCGCCGCGGCATCGTGCCCGAAGCGGCGAGCTCGTACTTCATCACGCGCGCGGTCGGCATCGCGCAGGCGATGGAGTGGGTCGCGACGGGGCGCGTGTTCTCCGCGGCCGAAGCGCTGGCGGGCCGGCTCGTCTCGCGCGTGGTCCCGCACGACCAGTTGATTCCCACCGCGCGCGCGCTCGCGCGCGAGATCGCGGACAACTGCAGCGCGATCTCGGTGACGCTCGCGCGCCAGATGCTGTGGCGGATGCTCGGCGCCGATCACCCGATGGAGGCGCACAAGCTCGACTCGCGCATGATCCACGCGCTCGGGCAATCGCCCGATGCCTACGAAGGCGTGTCGAGCTTCCTCGAGAAGCGCCCCGCCAAGTTCAAGGGCCGCGTCTCGACGGATCTCCCGCAGCCCTATCCCTGGTGGCCCGAGCGCAAGTTCTCGGACGCGCCCGCCAAGAAGAAGAAGGCGCCGGCGCGCGAGGCGAAGAAGCCCGCGAAGGCGAAGCCCAAGGCGAAGGCGAAGCGGCGGCGCTAGCGCGCACCGCCGTTGACGATGCGCGCGAGCGGCAGCTCCACGTGGAAGCGCGCGCCGCGTTCGCTCGGTGCGAGCGTGAGGCGGCCGCCGTGGCGCTCGACGAGCTGGCGCGCCATGGCGAGGCCGAGGCCCGTGCCATGGCCCGCGGCCTTGGTGGTGAAGAACGGCTCGAAGATGCGCTCGCGCAGCTCGGCGGGAACTCCGGGACCGCTGTCCGCCACCTCGAGGACGGCGCGCTTGTCGTCGGCGAACGTCGCAATCGAGACGACTCCGCTCGCTCCGCTGCCGCGCACGGCGTGAATCGCGTTGATCACGAGATTCGCGACGACTTGCCCTAACAAGTTGCGGTCGCCGCGCACGGTCGGGACGGGCGCGAGCCTCGCTTCCAGGGCCACGTCGCCGCGCGCCTCGAAGCGCAGCGTCGGCAGTGCGGCGTCGACGACTTCGCTGAGCGCGACTTCGCCGAAGCCTGCGCGCGAGTGGTCCGACATCTGGCGCAGCTCGGCGACGATCCCGCGCAGGCGCTCCACGCCCTCCTCGGTCTCGGCGAGCACCTCTTCGAACTCCGCGTCGTCGTCGGGGCGCTCGGACAGCTCCGCGAGGTAGTTGAGGTTCGAGCGGATGAAGGCGGCAGGGTTGTTGATCTCGTGCGCGAGGCTCGCCGCGAGCGTCCCGAGTGCGGCGAGCTTTGCGCCGTGCGCGAGGTGCAGGTCGGTCTCGCGCAGCTCGCGCGCACGCGCTTCGGCCGCGCGCTGCAGGTTGTCCGCGCTCGACTCGACCTGCGCGAGGCCCTCGACGAAGCGAATCAGCAAGGACGCCGTGAAGGCGAAGCACGTGACGGCAAACAGGATCGGGAACAGGTACGGAAGATCGACCCATCCGCCCAGCACGAGCGCATCGGACATCACGATGGAGCTGCCGACCACGTTGCCCATCAACACGGACCGCTTCTCTTCCGGCGGCGCGGCGACAAACGGGGCGACGCCGTTGGCGATCGACAACAGCACCGTGGCGAACGGCGCCCAGCGTCCGAGCTCCGTGAGCGCCGTGTCGGTGTAGGAGCCGATCAAGGGCGCCGTGCGCAGCAGCTCGCCCTCTGCATACAGGACTCCGGGGATCAGACCCGCCAGCGCGAGGGCGCACTGAAGGCCCGCGCCCGCAATCGCGAGCTTCGGGAACGTGTGCGACATCGTCTTTTCCATGAGGCGCACGACCAGGAACTGCAGCGGAATCGCGGTGAGGAGAACCGCCGTGCGGCCCGCGACGGCGGCCGTGTGCGAGTCCGCCGAGTAGATCAGCCCGTGCCCGACGAACATCACCGCCGTCGCGAGGCAGGCGAGCGCGAAGAAGTAGTGGACCGTTTCGGCGCGGCGGTAGGTCCAAATCCCGAAGTTCACGCCGGCGGCGAACAAGCTCACCACCACCGGGAACGCGAGGAGCGCCGAGTTGTCGCTCACGAGCCCGGCTCCGGCGAAACGGGCGCGAACTCGACGACCACGCGGTTGCCCGCGGCCGTGCTCTCGATCGCGAACGCGCCGCCGTGGCGTTCGACCAGCTGCCGAGTCACCGCGTAGCTCGCGGTCCGCGAGTCGCCGTCGAGGCGCGTCGCGGGATCGAAGAGGCCGGCTCCAGCCGCGGTGGACAGCGGCGCGCCGTTGTCCGTTACCGCGAGGTAGGCGTGGCCTTCGCGCTCGCCGGTCTCGATCGAGACCACCGGGGTCGGGCCATCGCCGCTCTCGGGCGACGCCTGGATCGCGCCGACGATCAGGTGCAGCGTGATCTGCGCGAGCATCGCGGAGTCGCCGTGCACGGGCGGCGCGCTCGCGAGGCTGGTGTGAAGTCGCGCGCGACGAGTCAGCTCGTAGCTCGCGACCGGCAGCACCCTCGCGACGATCGCAGCGAGGTCGTGGCGCCCGGTAGCGCCCTGCTCTCGGCGAGCGAGCTGCAGTAGCTCGGCGACGACGATGCGGATCCGCTCGATCCCGCGCTGCGCATGCGCCAGCGGCTCCCGCGCGGCGTCGCGGCGCGATGGCGCGTGCCAAGCGTCGCGCAGAATCTTCACGTGGCCCGCGACTTCAGCGAGTGGGCTCTCGATCTGCGCTGCGATGCCGCCCGCGAGCGCGCCCAGCGTGGAGAGGCGTGCCCCGTGCGCGAGCTCGAGATCTTTGCGGCGCAGCTCTTCCGTGCGCGCATCGATGAGCGCGTTGAGCTCGGCGGCGCTGCGCTCGAGGTGGCGCTGCGAGCGCACGAGGCGCCGCAACAACACGGCCCCGAAGGCGCCCGAGAAGAGCCCGAAGCCGAGGGGCGAGAGGAACGGCGCCCAGTGCGTGCCGAGCACGACGCAGAGGTCGTTCACCAGGCACGCGCCGAAGGCCATCAGAGCGGCGGAGATCAAGGCGCCGCCGTGGATGGTCGGCGCCGCACGTCGGAACGCATGCAGCTGAACCCCGACCACGATCGCGAAAGGCGCCAAGAACACCGTTGCGGCGAGCGACAGCTCGGGCACGAGGTACGCACTCACCAGCCCCTCGGCGCGGACCTCGATCGCGTTTCCGGTGAAGTAGAGCTGCGGCGCAGCCAGCGCGATGCAGACGCCGATCGCCAGGTATGGGATCGCCGCGCGCAGCACCAGGTTGCGGATGCCCGCGAACAGCTCGCTGAAGCGCTGCATCGCGACCGCGAACGGCAGCGTCCCGACGGTCGCGCTGGTGACCCAAGCTTGCGCACTCTCGAGCGTGTGGGCCTGATAACTCGCCGCGAAGGCCCCGGAGAGCCACACCACGCCGAGCGACATCACCCCGAGCCAGAGGTGGGCGGGGTCACGCGGGCGCATCCAGAAGACCCAGAGATTGAACACGGCCGTGCAGAACGCGAAGGTGCCGAACCCCCACGTGATCCCGGTCAGTACGTCCGTGGTCATCTGGCGGAGAATCGGCCTGCCTGGGCCGATTCCTGAGGCGGGAGTCGGGGTTGCCGGGATCCATGCCGACCGGCCGCGCATCCCGGGCCGGCACTCAGCGCTTCAGTGCAACGCCTCGGCTGGCCGATGAGAGGCGGTGCGCAAGACGGGGGGAGACATGCGCTGGTTGGCACTCGTGCTGGTGCTCGTGTGCGCCCCGGTGTTCGCAGAGGCGCCTGCGCCGGGCACACCGCCTGCGACGCCTAACAACCCGAACAACGCGTCGAATCCGAACGGTGCGCCGGTGCCCCCGAAGAAGTGGCAGATGCGTCCGAACCAGAAGGCGCACCGCGGCGAGTGCATCAAGCTCACCAAGCAGATCGGTCGCTACGACCGCGATGCGACCTGGGCGAAGGAGCGCGGCAACGAGCTGTGGGAGCTGTCGAGCCGCGAGCGCGTCTACCGGCTCGCCGCCGAGCGCGAGAAGCTCTGCCCCTCGGTGAAGGGGCCGACGACCGAGGAGCTGCTCGCGCAGGCCGCCGTGATGGCAGCGCGGCTCGCGGCGGCGGCGTAAACGCAGGGCGCGTTCTAGGGCGGCGAATCAGCTCGCGCGGTCGAACGCCGCCTCCATCACGCTCCCCGGGGCGTTCTCGCCGCTCCACGCGCGCAGCTGCTCGCGCGCTTGCTCGATCAGCATCCACTTGCCCGAGATGGCGCGCGCGCCACGACCCGCGGCGTCTCGCAGCAGCCGCGTCTCGAGCGGGTCGTAGACCGCGTCGAGCACGATGCTTCCGGCGCGCAGGGCTGCAGCAGCGACCGGGCTCGCGTCGCTCTTCAGCCCGACGCTCGTCGTGTTGACGAGCACGTCGTGGGGAATCGCGGCGAGCTCCTCGAGCGCGCCGGCGCGCTCGGCGCCGAGCTCGCGCGCGAGCGCCTCGGCCTTGCCGGGCGTGCGATTCAGCACGATCGCGCGCGCGCCGCGCTGGCGCAGCGCGAACAGCGCCGCGCGCGCGGTGCCGCCGGCGCCGAGCACCACCGCGGTCTTCCCGGCGAGCGCCGTCTCGCGCTCGAGCGCGCGCGCGACGCCGAGCCAATCCGTGTTGCTGCCGACGAGCGCGTCGCCGTCGCGCACGACGGTGTTCACCGCGCCGATCGCGCGCGCGGTCTCGTCGACGCGATCCAGCAGCGGGAAAACCGCCTCCTTGTGCGGGATCGAGATGGAGAGCTGGCGGACGCCGATCGCGCGCGCGCCTGCGATGGCCGCGGCGAGATCGCCGGGCACGACGTCGAAGGCGAGGTACACCGCGTCGAGGCCGAGCGCGGCGTAGGCCGCGTTGTGCAGCGCGGGCGAGCGCGTGTGGCCGGCGGGGTGCAGGAAGATCCCGCACAGCGCGGTCTTCGCGGTGATCACAGCGTGGGGCACGCGAGCACCTTGCCTTGCCCCTGCGGTGTCGCGAGCGACTCGAACGCCGCGGGCACCGCGTCGAGCGCGACGCGGTCCGTGATCAGCGGCGCGGGGTCGATGCGCTCCTGCGCGAGCATGTCGAGCGTGTAGGTGAAGTCGTCCTTCTCATAAGCGAGCACGAACTGCAGCGCCGTCTCCTTCATGACGCCGGTGATCGGCGTGATCGAATCCGCACCGACACACACGCCAGCGACGACCACGCGGCCGCGGAAGCGCACGCGATTCACGCAGTCCTCGATCAGCCCCCGCGCGCCGACCGCCTCGAACACGATGTCGGGGCCCCCGGGCGCGACCCGCTCGAGCACGCTGGTCAGGTCCTCGCGCACGGGGTCGACGACGCGAGTCGCGCCGAGCTTCTCCGCGAGCGCGCGGCGGCCGGCCGCGCGCTCCGACACGATCACCTCGCGCGCACCGAAATGGCGCGCCCAGAGCGCGATCGCGAGGCCGATCGGGCCCGCGCCGACCACGAGGCAGCGCTCGCCGCGTCGCAGGCGGCTCGCGTTCAGCGCGTGCACGCCCACCGCCAGCGGCTCCGTCAGCGCCGCGAGCTCGATGCTCACGCCGCTCGGCACGCGCACCGCCTCGTGCGCCGCGATCGCGACGTACTCCGCGAACGCGCCGTTCGGCGCGCCGAGGCCGATCGGCGTCTGCGCCTGGCAGTAAGCGCCCATCCCCGCGCGACAGCGCTCGCACGCGCCGCACGAGAGATTCGGGATCGCGCACACGCGCTCGCCCGCCTTCAGCACGCCCGCGGCTTCCACCACCTCGCCGCAGAACTCGTGGCCCATGATCGCGCCGGCGGGCAGCAGCTTGTGCTGATGCAGGTGCAGATCGCTCCCGCAGATGCCGCACGCGAGCACTCGCAGCACCGCCTGCCCCGCGCTCGGCTTCGGCTCGGGCACCTCCTCGACGGAGAGCTCGCCCGGTGCTCGTGAAACCACTGCGCGCATCGCATCTCCCGACTTCCAAGCCCTAAGCCTACGTTGACGTCGCTGGGCGCGCGATCAACGCACGAGGCCGCGCTCGAACTTCGCGCGGCTTTGCCTCGCTGCGCGCTTCGCATGCACTAGAGTGCCGACCCTTCTCAACCAAAGGAGCGATCGAGATGACGGCGCGGGTGGGGATTCTGATGGGCAGCGCGAACGACTACGACGTGATGAAGGCGGCGGAGGACGCGCTCAAGGATCTCGGGATCGAGAGCGACGTGCGCGTGATCAGTGCGCACCGCACGCCCGAGCGCCTCACGCGCTTCCTCGCGATGGCGGAGACGAACGGCATCGAGGTCGTGATCTGCGGTGCCGGCGCCGCCGCGCATCTCGCAGGGGTTACCGCCGCGCACACCACGCTGCCCGTGCTCGGCGTGCCGATCGACTCGTCGCCGCTGCAGGGCCTCGACGCGCTGCTCAGCACGGTGCAAATGCCCGGCGGCATCCCCGTCGCCACGTTCGCGATCGGCAAGGCCGGCGCGAAGAACGCGGGCCTCTTCGCCGGCGCGATCATCGCGGGCCGCGACCCCGCCGTGCGCAAGAAGCTCGACGAGTTCCGCGCCAAGCAGAGCGCGAGCGTGCCGGAGCGGCCGTAAGCGAAGGAGCCGGTGCGCTTCGCCTAGCGTGACGCGCGTGGGCGCTTCGCAAATCGACTGGGCTCAGCACCTCCCGCCGCCGCGGCAGCGCGCCGGCCGCATCGCTTTGGCGCAGGAAGCGCTGCGAGCGATTGCGGATCGCTCGCGCGTGTTCATCTCGGCCGCGTGCTCGACGCCGTTTCGCTTGCTCGAACAGCTCGACGCGCTGCGTGATCACTTCACTTCGCTCGAGCTCGTCGTGGGCCACCTGCGCCGCCCCCTCGCGCCCTTCGCGCACGCGGGCGCGCCGTTTCGCATCACGTCGTTGCACGCGAGCGACGCGCTCCGCGCGATCTCGGATCCGCGCGCGCTCGACATCCTGCCGTGCCGCTACTCCGACTACGGGCGCCTCTTCAGCGCGGGCGGCGCATACCCGTGCGACGCCGCGCTCGTGCAGGTGAGCACGCCCGGGCCGGGCGGTCGCGTGAGCCTCGGCGTGAGCACGGGCAGCACGCTCCCGGTCGTGTTCGGGGCGCCGCTCGTGATCGCGCAGATGAATCCGCAGATGCCGTACACGTTCGGAGCGGGCGAGCTGCCGCGCAGCGCGTTCGACTTTCTCGTCGAGGCGGACGAGCCGATTCTCGAAGTCGATCCGCTGCCGCTCGACGACGTGTCGCGCGCGATCGGCAAGCATGCCGCCGGCGAGATCCCCGACGGCGCGACGCTGCAGTTCGGCATCGGCGCGGTGCCCGACGCGATTCTGCAGGCGCTGCGCGATCACCGCGAGCTCGGCCTGCACGGCGGCATGATCGGCGACGCCTGCATCGAGCTCGTCGAGCGCGGCGCGCTCACGGGCGCGCGCAAGCCGTTCGCGCCGGGCTTCCTCGTCGCGGGCGAGGTGATCGGCTCGCGGCGCCTCTACGACTGGGTGCACCGCAATCCCCTCGTGCAGATGGCGCCGCCCGAGATCTCGCACGGCGCCGCGGCGCTCGCCGCGTGCCCGGACTTCGTCGCGATCAACTCCGCGGTGGAGGTCGCGCTCGACGGCGCCGCGAACGCGGAATCCGTGGGCGCGGAGCTTGTCTCGGGTCCCGGCGGTCAGCCTGACTTCGTGATCGCCGCGAGCCTCGCCGCATCGCATCGCAGCATCCTCGCATTCCCGTCGACCGCCGCGCGCGGGCGCGTCTCGCGCATCGTGCGCAGCCTCGCGGCCGAGGCGACGACGACGGTGCCGAGCTGGCTCGCGGACCGAGTCGTTACGGAGTACGGCGTCGCGCGCCTGCGCGGGCTGCCGCTGCGCGCGCGGGCGGAAGCGTTGGCGCGCATCGCCCACCCGAACTTTCGCGCGGCGCTGGAGAGTGACTAGAACCCATCTCAAAACTCCTCCCGTCGCCGGGCGCGCGTCTTTGTCCGTCTGGCTTCGTTGCGCTTCGCTCGAAGTATCGACGGATACGCCTTCGCTCGCGCGCCTCGCCAGCCGGCCAAATCCGCGCGCCGGGCTCGGTCCGGAATTCTGAGATGGGTTCTAGGCACCGAGGCGCAGTGCGCGCTGGAACGCGGGTCGCTGCTCGGCGCGCGCGACGAAGGACTCGAACGCAGGGCGCTTGTCCTGAAGTCCGAAGCGCATGCCGAAGCCGAGCGACGAGGCGAGGTAGAGGTCGGCGGCGGTGAAGTGATCGTCGAACAGCCACGGGCCCGGCGACGCGGCGGACGCGAGCGCGGTCGTCGGGCCTGCACGTTGGGCTGTAGAAGAGCTGCGGCGGGGATCCTGTCTTGGGACGCTGGCGTGCATCGCGCGGAGTCATCGATCTATGCGCAGCGACCAACGGTTTAGTTTGCCGGTATCGACGCGCGCTCGGTCCGCGACTTTCAGCCGCCACGCGCCGGACATCGCTTGCCCGCGCAGCGCTGCCAGCGCGGGGGTTCGTGTGGCGTCGTACACGCCGAGGATGTTGTCTGCGTCGCCGCCCGCTCGCTGATGGAGCACGATCGGCGCGCTCGAGGGCGGGACGAGCGTGATCTCGAGGTCGCCGATGTAGGAGTGCGTGATGTCGAGCGACACGCGCACGTCGCCAATCGCGCCCGCCCCGTTGACGGTCAGGCTGCGCTCGATCCCGCGCGCGTCGTTGTCGGGAATCGAGAGCCCCGGCGCGTCCTCGAGCTCGACTGCCGGAAGCTCGGCGAGCGCGGCGTCGATCTCCCAGCGGTTGAGCACGCCCGTGTCGACCGGCGCCGCGTCGACCACCTGTAGCGTCCACGCGCCAGCGAGGGATTCGCCCGTGACACCGCCAAGCGCGGGCGTGTTCGCGAGCGAGAACGTCTTGCGCAAGTTCGCTGCGTTGCCGCCGGATCGGCTCTGCAGATTCACGCTCCGTCCGCTGGGTGCGCGAAGGGAGATGGTGAGGTCGCCGACGTAGCTGTGTGAGATGTCGACTGAGACACTGAGTGCCGAGACGCGCCCCGCTTCGCTGAACGTGATCGAGTCGCTCACGCCCGCGGGCGCGTTGTCCGGGATCGCACGACCGGGAGCGCTCGCGCGAGCGAGGCCCTGCTGCGCGGGTGGCCGCATCCGAATCGCCTCGGCGACGGCAGCAATCGCGTCGACCCGTCCATGTCCGAACCAGGGGCTCCACGTGCCGTCGGGGTGACCCGTGTTCTGGAACGCTCCGCTCGCGAATGGAGCCGCCGGGGAAATGTCCCAGGTCGGGTTCTGATCGAAGGACGCGGCCGGCGTGCGCGCGTACGCCGTCGCGTCGAGATCCTTGCTCGCCGTGCGCTGCAGCACGCTGACCACTTCGAGCGCGGTGAGCTGCGGATTCGCGGAGATCACGAGCGCCGCGATGCCGGCGACGAGCGGCGTGGCGCTCGAGGTTCCCCCGAACAGGTCAGTCGTACTGGTCGGGCTGGTCCCCTGCGCGGTCGTGATTCCCCTCCCCTGCACGGAAGCACGCCGGTACTTGTGCGAGTTGTTCGAAGGCGCGCAGATGCCGATGCCCGTGCCGTAGTTCGAGTAGTGGCTGCGCTGCGCCGTCGAGGCGAGTGCGGCGACGTGCACGACTCCCGGCACCGTGGTCAAGTTGTGCTCGAACGCGCGCGCGGTTCTCACGCCGACCCACTGAGTGGCCGTAGCGTTCCAGCCGTTCGTGTAAGGGATATCCAGGCTGCCCGAGTGTTGGATCGGACAGTTGTCGTTGCCCGCCGCCCATAAGAACACGATGCCGCGCCCACGGCGGCCACCCGTCACCGCGAGCTGGCGCACGCGACTCAGCACCAGGCTCGAATACGTCGCCCTCGGCGAGCTCCCCCACGAGTTCGAGATGACGTCGACCTTGTCCGCCATGAAGTCGATCGCCGCACGCAGCTTGCTGCCGGAGATTTGGAGGAACCCGTTGACGTCGAGCTCCCACTTGATCGGCAGCAAGCGACAGCCGGGCGCCGCTCCCACGGTGAGCGCAGCGTCGACTTCGGCAGCGACGACGCCCGCGCAGTTGGTGCCGTGATTGTCGCCGGGGGAGTACATCCGCTGCGCGTCGGCGCTCGGCGAGCCATTCGTGACGAGCGTGCTGCCCTCGAAGTAACCCCAGGCGGCGAACTTCGCCTGCGAGTTGAAGTCGCCGTGGTCGAGCCGGCAGCCGTCGTCGGTCACGCCAACGACGACCTGCGCGTCGCCGAAGTGGTCGAGTAGCTGCCATGCGCCTTCGCAGTTCGCGCACGAGCGCCGGTCGACGTTCGCGAGCCCGGAGTGCGTGTGGAGGTGCCACTGGCGCTGGTACGCGGGATCGCTCGGGAGCGCAAGCTGCGCCGTCGTCGCACGCATGTTCAGGTCATGATCGATCGTGTCTACGAGCGGCTCGCCCTCGGAGATCCGCACGACCACCTTCACCGGGTTCATGCCCGTGTGGTTCGTGAGCTGAAGCAGAAACTCGCGGTCCGAGTAGGCGTTCAGCTGGATCAGCGCATAGCGCGCGAGGAACTCGCTCAGCTCTGCCGCGCTGGGCGCGCGCTTGAAGGTCACGATCACACGATCCGTGATCAGGAACTCCTGCCCCGTGGCGGCCTCGTCGTAGGCGTGGTGCACGGGCGCAAGCTCGCGCGCGCGCAGCATCGCAGCGTCGAGCTCCGCGGCTGTCGTCGTCACGCGCGTCGAGTGCGGTGAGACGCGCTCGGCCTTCGCGAACCCCGCAGCCGCCGCGCGTTCGGGCGAGACGCGCGCCACGAACTGATCCACCCGTTTCTTGAGGGGAACCCGCACGCCGCCGCGATAGGTGTAGAGATCCTTCGCTCGCGCCGTGCTTTCTCCGCGCTGACCCGCGCGCCGTTTCGCCTTCCTTGCCGCCATGGAGCCTCCTGGGTGAGGCGTCACGTTGGTGCAGCGGCGAGCCCGAGCGCGATGACCTGGTTCACACCTCGCGCTCGTTCAGCTCACACCGAGGCTTTGCTGCGCTCCAGCGCCGCCTTCAGGTCCTCCCACACGAGCCGCCGATTCTCGGGCGTGTACTGCCGCAGCAGGAACGCGGGGTGGAAGGTGGGCATGACGGGGATGCCACGGTAGTCGTGCCAGGTGCCGCGTACGCGCGTGATCGAGACGTCGCGCCCTAACAAGAGGCTCGTGGCGGGCTTGCCGAGCGCGACGATCGCGCGTGGGCGGATCGCGTCGATCTGGCCGTCGAGGAATTCGCGGCAGGCGGCGACCTCGGCGGGCAGCGGCGTACGGTTGTTCGGCGGGCGGCACTTCACGACGTTCGCGATGTAGACGCTCGCGCGCGGGATCTTCAGACCCGCCTCGATCATCTGCGTGAGCAGCTCGCCCGCGCGGCCGACGAAGGGCAGGCCGCGCAGGTCTTCTTGCTCGCCGGGGCCCTCGCCCACGAACATCAGCTCCGCGCTGGGGTTGCCGTCGCCGAAGACGATCTTGTTGCGGCCCGCGTGCAGCGGGCAGCGCGTGCAGTCGCCGAGATGCGCCTGCACTTGCTCGAGCGTGCGGCGCTCGCCGGTGGGCGCAGGCGACGGCGCAGTTGCCGCGGTCGGCGCGCGCGTAACGACTTCGCTCGCGGGAGGTGTGCGCAGTGGCTCGGGCCGCGCGGGCGATGTGGCCTCGGGCGCACGCTCCGCGCCCCGTGGTGGCGCCCAGGCGAAGTCTTCCTCCGCCAGCTCCGCGAGCCGCGCGCGGGCGGCTTGCAGCAGCGCCTTCGCTTCGGCCTCTAGCGCCCGGTCCACTTCGGGCTCCGCTTCTCGAAGAACGCGGCGATGCCTTCCTGCGCGTCCTCGGTGCGCGACGTCAGAACGATCGCTTCGCGCAGGTAGGTGAGCGCCGCGTGCGCCTCCATCTCAGCCATCGTGTAGACGGCCTCCTTGCCCATGCGCAGCGTCGACGGCGAGTACGAGATGAAGGTGTCGCACAGCTTCGCGATCGCGGCGTCGAGCTGCGCATCCGGAACCACGCGCGTCGCGATGCCGAGCGTGAGCGCTTCCGATGCGGCGACGCGGCGGCCGGTGAGCACGAGGTCGAGTAGCACCTTGCGGCTGCCGACCGCGCGCAGGATCGGGACGCTCACCATCAGCGGCAGCAGGCCGAGGGTGATCTCGGGCAGGCCAAACTGGGCGCTCTCGCCCGCAATCGTGAGGTCCGCCGCCACCGCGAGGCCGAAGCCGCCCGCGAGCGCGAAGCCGGGCACGCGCGCGATCACGGGCTGCGGCGCGCGCTCCATGGCGCGCATCACGCGCACCACGCCGTCGAAGTGCTGGCGGCTCTCGTCCATGCTCGCGTGGCCGAGCACTTCCTTCAGGTCGGCGCCCGCGCAGAACACCTTGTCGCCTGCGCCGCGCAGCACGATCGCGCGCACGCCCGTGTTTTTCGCGGCGTCGTCGAAAGCGGCTTCGAGCTCGCGCAGCGTCGCGCGGTCGAGCGCGTTGCGTTTCTCCTCGCGATCGATCGTGATGGTGGCGATGCCGCCTGCGGTTTCGAGCTTCACGTTGGGCATCGGATTCCTCGACTTGTTACGGGGTCCGCCGCGGCTCGATCAGCACGAGCAGCCTCACGAGCGCGACCAGGCCCACGGCGATCAGGGCCGTGCGCAGAGAGTCCCACCACATCCAGCGGCTCACGAGTGCCTGGAGCTCCACGACATCGCGCACGCCCTTGCCCGCGCCCGCTACCCGGAGCGCCTCGATCATTGGCCAATACACGGTCGGCGTGAGCGCCCAAATCACGGCGAACGCGGCGAGCGGCGCGACCAGCCAGCAGCGATGCGATGCCAGCGCTCGCCACGCTGCGACCACGGCGCCGAGCGTGCCGAGCAGCAGCAGCGCGCTCAGCGGCTGGAAGAAGAGGCCCGGATCGACGGGATACTTCGCGCCGTAGGGCATGAGCGCGAGCGACTCGGGTGGGTTCGCGCCCCACGCGCTCCCGAGCACGACCAGGTCGAAGAGCTTCGCGCCGAGCCCGATGGCCCAGCCGACTAGCGCGAGCCACAGCAGCGTCTGGGCGACACGCACGCGCGTCATGAGGACCTCCGCGTCGGCGCGGCCGCTAGCGCCCGCCGCCCGCCACGAGCGCGCCTTCGATCGCCGCCGCGACCGCGCTCGGCGGGAGGTCGTGCGAGACGAGGCCCTTCAGCGGGCGATCGCTGTGGCGCTGGTGCTCGATCTTCGCCTTGATGTCGAAGATGAAGCCCGGCTCCTTCTCCTCGCTGTGGCAGGAGCCGCACAGCTGCGTGACGGCGCACGAGCCGCACTTGTCGGCGAGGCTGATGATCGTGCCCTTCTTCGCCGCGCCTTCGGCGACGTGGTCCGCGCCGCCGCCGTGGCACGTTTCGCAGCCGACTTCCGGCGTCGCGCTCGCGTGCGGGTGCGCCTGCCACTTCGCGGTCTCGCTCGCGTGACAGCTCGCGCAGGCCTCGCTGCCCACCTTCGCCACGGTCTCGGGTAGCAGGTCGCTGCGCGGCTTGCCGAGCGCGGCGACGTGCGCGGCCTTCTCCTCGGGCGAGAGTGCCGCGAGCTTCGCGTGCGAGACGCGGGGTAGGAACGCGGCGTACTCGAAGCCGAGTGAGTGCTCGGGCGTGTGGCAGGTCGCACAGACGGGCTCGTAGTCGTCATTGGCGACGTGCCCCGGCGAGAGATGCGGGCCGCCGCGGCCGTGGCAGGTCTCGCAGCCGACGTTCTCGAGCTCCGTGTTCGGCTGCGCGATCGCGAAGCCGCCGGGCTTCCCGAAGCCGACGACGTGGCACGTCACGCACTCGCCCTTCGCGTCGGCGCCGTGCTTCACGAGCGTGTTCAGCGCCGTCGCGTGCTGCGTCATCTCCCAGGTCGCGCGCTGCTCGGTGTGGCAGGCGGTGCAGAAGTCGTTGCCGCTGTAGCCGCTCTGGCTGAGCAGCATCGGGGCCGGCACTTCTGCGAGTGTCGCGAGCCGCATGCGCGCGAGCGGCACGTAGCGCTCCGCTGCCCAGCCCTGCGAGCGCCACTGGATCTGGCCCGCGGCGTCGATCCCGATCAGCACGGGCACGCCGAGCGTCGCGCCATACTTGTTACGGATCGCGACGTCGTAGTCGGGCACGATCGCGTCGTACCTCGTGAAGCGGCTCTTCAGATCCTCGAGCACCGCGGTCTCGCTTCCATGCGTCGAGACGAGCACGATCTTCGGCCGCTTCGCGGCGGGCAGCTTCGGCAGCTCCTCGCTCAGGAACGCCATCGCCTCGTGGCAGTGCGGGCACGTGTAGAGGAAGAACATCAGCACGACGGGCTTCCCGCGCAGCGACGACAGCGTGAACTTGCCCTTGCCCTCGAACTGATCCGCGGTGAAGTCGGGCGCAAGCGGCGTTCCGGTCGTGATCTCGAGCCGCAGCAGCTCGCGCAGCTGTTTCTCGACGGCCTTCTCGGGCTCCGCGATGTCGGTCGGGAAGTAGCTCGCGCTGCCGATCATGTTCGCGTCGGCGTCGGCCACGATCGCGAACGCCGGAATCGGCTGCCGGGTTAGCTTCGAGATGAACGCGCCGCCGTCGTCGAGAAAGCTCGTGATGTCGAGGCCGTTGTCGGCCAGGAACGCCTGGGTCGTCGCCGCGTTCGAGCCCATCGCGAAGCCGACGATCTGGAAGTTCGCGTGCACGCGCTCCGCCGCGATCGCCTTCATCGCCGTCGCGATCACGCGCGCGTCGGGCAGCTCGGGATTGAAGCCCCAGTAGAGCGTGCGCTTGCCGATGAACTTCGAGACCGAGAGCGGCTCGCCCTGAATGCTGATGCCCTCGAAGGCAGGCAGCGGCGTCCCGCGGCGCTCGCTCGCGGGCGTCTGCGCACTGGGCGCGGGCGCGGCCTGCGCGGCGCCAGGGTCTGCGGCCGGAGCGCTCGCGCTCGGCTTCTCGCCAGGGCAACCGGCGAGCAGAGTGATTAGGGCGAGAACGACCGATGCGAGGAGTAGGGCGGGCTTGCGCACGGCGCGCAGGGTAGGCGGGGGCGACTTCATCGCAACGCGCTGGACGCGCGGCCCGTGTGCAAAAGCGACGGGCCGGCTGGCGCTCGCCAACCGGCCCGTGCTTCAGGTCACTCGTGCGATCACACCTTCTCGAGGATGTGAATGCCGCACGCGGAGCCGAGGCCGATCACGTGCGTGAGCCCGAGGCGCGCGCCTTGAACCTGGCGCTTGCCCGCCTCGCCGCGCAGATGCGTCGAGACTTCGTAGATGTTCGCGATGCCGGTCGCGCCGAGCGGATGGCCCTTCGAGAGCAGGCCGCCCGAGACGTTCACCGGCACCTTCCCGCCGAGCTGCACCGCGCCGCTGTCGATCATCTGGCCGGCTTCGCCGTCCGCGCACAGGCCGAGGTTCTCGTAGTGGAGGATCTCGGCGGTCGCGAAGCAGTCGTGCAGCTCGACCAGGTTGATGTCCTTCGCGGAGACGCCGGCCATCTCGTAGGCCTTCTTCGCCGCGATGCGCGTGCAGGTGTTCACGTCGGGCATGACGAGGTCGCGCTCCTGCCACGGATCGCTCGCCATCACGCTCGCCTTCACGCGAACCGCGCGGCCCATCAGGCCGAGCTCCTTCGCCTTCTTCTCGCTGCACAGCACCGCCGCCGCGGCGCCGTCGACGTTGATCGAGCACATGAACTTGGTGTTCGGGTAGGCGATCATCTCCGAGTTCATCACCTCTTCGAGGCTGAACTCCTTCTGCATCGTCGCCTTCGGATTCATCGTCGAGTGGAAGTGGTTCTTCACCGAGACCTTGGCGAACTGCTTGAAGGTCGTGCCGTACTTGCGCGCGTGCTCTTGGCCCGCCTCGGCGAACACCGCCGGCATCGTGCCCGAGCCGAGCAGACCTTCCTTCGGGATGCCCGTGCCGCCACCCGCGCCGCCGAGCAGGCCGCCGCCCATCTTCTCGACGCCGACCGCGAGCACGACGTCGTACACGCCGGCCTTCACCGACATCCACGCCTCGCGGAATGCCGTGGCCCCGGTCGCGCAGGCGTTCGCGCAGTTCACGACCGGAATGCCGGTCTGGCCGATCTGCTGGAGGATACGCTGGCCGACCATCGCCGAGGCCTGGCCGAGGTTCCCGCAGTAAAAGGCCTCCATCTGCTGGATCTTGAGGCCGCAGTCGTCGAGCGCCATCAGCGCCGCCTGCGAGCCCATCACGTCCACCGAAGGACCGGTGCCGGCCTTCATGAACTTGAGCATGTCGATGCCAACGATGTAAACGTCGCTCATGAGTGTCTCCTTGCTCGCCTGTTGTTAGGCGCGCGCCTGGAAGAAGTAAGAGATGTAGGAGTTGCCTTCGCGATCCTTGCGGCCGAGCGCGTCCTTGTAGACGACGTCGACCGGCATCCCGAACTTGATCTTCTCCGGGTTCGGATCGATCCCGATCAGGTTGCCCTTCACCGTGCCGCCGCCGTCGAGATCGACGACCGCGGAGATGTACGGAACCGCGACGCCGGGGAACGAGCGCGTCACGATCGAGTAGACGTAGAGCTTGCCGGTGTTGGCGAGCTTGGTCGCGCTCAGCTTCCCGCGCGTGCCGCACTTCGAGCACACCTCGCGCTCGCCGAGGAAGATCGCTCCGCAAGCGCCGCACTTGTGACCTTCGAGGTAGGGATCTCCGTTCTCGGGCAGCTTGAGGAAGTCGACTGCCGGGAGCGGCTTCTTGGCCGCGTCTGACATTGGGGGGTCTCCTGGGATTCGCGAGAGATTTCGCGGAAGGCGCGAGGATGACTTAGCCCCGAAGCGTCGGCTAGCAGCGACGGGCCAGAGAAGCGAGGCGGCCGCAGCAGGCGAAGCGATTTCAGGGACTCGCGCTTCCGGCCTACCCGCCCAGCAACGCGAGGGCTTCACGGACGCGCCCAGCGTGGACCGTCTCCTCGCGCCCGTTCTGCCTCAAGAGCTTTTGGATCTCGGCGTTCTCCTCGGCGTCCGCCCACTTCTGGTAGCCCGCGTCGCCTTGCAGCTCGCCTTGCACGATGCCCGCGAGCATCTCACCCGTGACGGCGTCGGGCAGCGCGATCGCGAAGGGCGCGAGGTCGCGCGCCTCGGGCTCCCAGCTGCCGCCGAGCTTCAGCGCGATCGCGCGCCGCAGCCGCTCCGCATGTCCGCGCTCCTCGCGCGCGTTCTTGCGCAGCAGGTCCGCCGCCTGCGCGTTCGCGAGGCGGTCCGCGAGCAGGTTGTAGAAAGTCTCGCCCGCGTTCTCGAGCCGGAACATCAGCCGCATTTCCTCGACCCCGAGCTTGGGAATCGAATCGAGCGACGCGGCCAGCTCGTTGAAGTCACCAGAATCCGTAGACATGCGCGCTCCTCAGAAGAGTGAAGCGCGCAGGAAACCTCAACTCGCGCAAAGAAGCGACAGAAGAAACCAGGAAGCGAAGCGGCCCCGCAAGCTGGCGAGATGCGAGGACAACGAACCGCGGGCTGGATGTGTGCCGCAAGCCGCGAGCGCCCAAGCAGGTGTGCGCTCGTTGCGTGACGCGGCGCGCAGCGAGCCGGAGTCCGCGGAGGCGAGCGAAGCACAAGGAAACGCGCGGAGAGCACGAGCCCCAGTTACGAAGAAGAAGAGCCGACCTACCTACCGATCGGCGGTGGCCCGACCTGTCCCGGCGGCGCATTCCGAAGCGCCACCCGAATCTGCTCCGCGAACTTCTTGAACCCGTCGTTCCCCGGCTCGAACGTGAGCGCCATCTTCATGTTCCGCGCGGCCGAGGCGAGGTCGCCCTTGTCGAGGTCGGCCCGCGCGAGGCCGAAGAAGCGGCGGCCATTGGGCGTCTTGCCGAGGTAGTCGTCGAGGGCCTGCTTGTCCGCGCGCGTCTCCGCTTCGGCGAGCGCGATGCGCGTCTGGCCGCTCGCGAGCTGCGCGTCGTAGGCCTGGCGCCGGCGCTGATCGCGCAGCACCTGGTACGCCTCGCTGATGCGCTTCGCGATCCGCCCGAGGGCCTCCGCGTCGGCGCCGGTGAGGTGACGGTTCGCGTCGGGGTGCAGCTTTCGCGACGCGCCGTAATAAGCCTGCTTCACCGCCGACGCCGCGGCGCCGCGCTCCAGCTCGAGCAGCTGGTAGTAGTCGAGCTCGTCGACCAGCCTCGCGAGCGCGCGTACTTCAGCAGCAGAGATCACGGCGCCAATCCCTACTCGTCGTCGTGGTGGTATCGCGAGAGGTCGGCACCGTGATCGAACAGGCTCTCGGCGCCAGTCATCAGGTCGGGTGCTTGGCCCGGGTCACCGCTCGCCTCGATCTCGATCCCTTCGAGGTCGGCCTCCTCGATCTCGGCCACCTCGGCCAGGATCTCGAGATCGTCGATGAGATCGAGCGCCTCGGCTTCGGGAGCTGCCGCGCTCGTCGCGGGCTTCGGCGGCTCGGCGGCCTCCACGGGCGCCGCGTCGCGCGTCTGCGTGTCTTCGTTCGCATCGGCGCGCGCCCCGCTCGGCTGCGTCGAGTCGAGGGCGAGGTCGAGGTCGAGATCGTCGGCGTCGTCGATCAGGTCGCTCGTGTCCTCGCTGTCGATCACGGCGACGTCTTCGGGCGCGCTCGGCGCGATTGCAATCACCGCCGGCGCCTTCGGCGCAGCCTTCGCGACCGGCGCGGCAGGCTTCTCCGCTGCAACCGGATTCGCCGCGACCGGCGCAGGCGCAGGCTGCGGAGCGGAAGGCGCCGCCGCGGGCTTGGCAGCGGCAGGCGCAGCCGGCTTCGGGGCCGCCGCGGGCTTGGGCGCGGTGGGTGGTGCTGCGGGCTTCGCTACGGCCGCGGGCTTCGCCGCTGGCGCAGAAGCAGGAGCCGCCTTCGCGACCGGCGCGGGCTTGGGCGCAGGCTTCGGCGGCGGCGCCGGCTCGATCTCCTGATCGGGCGCGGCCTGCGTTTGCACGCGGTCCGTGCGCTTCGCCTGGACGATCTCGTCGAGCTCGCCGTCCGAGAGGCCCGACGAGTACGTCAGCGTGGTCGCCGCGACCTTGCCGGTCTCCTGGTCCTTCGCCTGCACGTTGAGGATGCCGTCGGCGTTGATCTCGAAGGTGACGTCGATGCGGACACCGCCGCGCGGCGCCTTCTTGAACCCGCTGAAGTCGAACTGCCCGAGCAGCTCGTTCTCTTCCGCGCGGCGCGACTCACCCTGACACACGCGGATCTGCACGCGCTCCTGGTTGTCTTGCGTGGTCGTGAAGCTGCGCGTCTGCTCGATCGGCACGGGCGTGTTGCGCTCGATCACGGTCTCGGCGAGCCCGCGCGCGACGCCGATGCGCAGCGAGAGCGGCGTGACGTCGAGCAGGAACGCGCCGCCGCCCGCCGCCTCTTCCGTGACGACATCGCCGACGAGCGACGCCGCGTGGATCGAGGCGCCCATCGCGACGACTTCGTCGGGGTCGACGTCGGTGCGCGGCTCCTGCTGGAAGTACGCGCGCACGTGGTTGCGAATCAGCGGGAGCCGCGTCGGGCCGCCCACGAGGATCACGCCGTCGAGGTCGCGCGCGACGAGGCTGGCCTGCTGCAGCGCTTCGTCGCACACCTTGAACGTGCGCAGCACGAGGTCGCCCACGAGCGACTCGAACTCGGCGGCCGTCAGCATGCGCTCGATCGAGATCGAATTGCCCTGCGCGTCCTTCGCGATGTCGGGGATGCGGATCTCCGCCTGCTCCTCCACCGACAGCGTGCGCTTCGCCGCCTCGGCCGCGGCCTTCAGCTTCTCGAGCGCGTAGATGTCGCTGCGCAGGTTGGTGCCGTGCTGCGAGACGAACTCGTCGGCGAGCAGGTCGATGATGCGGTCGTCGAAGTCGTCGCCGCCGAGGTAGGTGTCGCCGCAGGTCGCGAGCACCTCGAACACGTCCTTGCCGATCTCGAGGATCGAGATGTCGAAGGTGCCGCCGCCGAAGTCGTAGATCGCGACTTTCTGCGAGAGGCCTTTGCCGAAGCCGTAGGCGAGCGCCGCCGCCGTCGGCTCGTTGAGCAGCCGGAGCACCTCGAGGCCGGCGATCTTCCCCGCGTCCTTCGTGGCTTGGCGCTGGTTGTCGTTGAAGTAGGCGGGCACCGTGATCACCGCCTTCGTGACGGGCTGGCCGAGCCGCGCCTCCGCGATCTGCTTCATCTCCTTCAGCACCATCGCGGAGATCTCGGGCAGCGAGTACAGCTCGTCGCGGATCTGGATGCGGACGCTGTGGCCCGGGCCGTCGAGAATCTTGTACGCGCAGATCGCGCGCGCCTTCTTCACTTCCTCGCTGAACGAGTAGCGGCCGATCAGGCGCTTCGCGGACGCGACGGTGTTCTGCGGATCGAGGATCAGGTTTGCGCGCGCGGCGTTGCCGACCTGCACGCTGCCGTCCTCGTGGAAGGCAACCACGCTCGCGGTGATGCGCTCGCCGTAGCCGCTCGGAAGCACCTCGACCGTGCGGCCGCGGGCGATCGCGACGCACGAGTTGCTCGTTCCGAGATCGATGCCGACCGCGATTTCCGCCATGCGCCCTCCGCCCGCGTGTGCGGGACTCCACGGCTGCGTATCGGCGCTTCACGGCGGTCCCCTTGAGATTGGAAAACGCCGGCTGCCGCGGCGGCTTCGCGCGCAACTCGAGTGCGCAAGCGGAGCGCGCCGCGAGGCGAAGCCGAGCGAAGTCGAGTGCGGTAGCGGGGCGCGCAGCGAGGCAAAGCGGCGCGAGGTTCGAGCGTGCCCGTGGCGTTCTGGAGCCGCCGGGACGCTGGTTGCGCATCCTGCGGCGTTCTCCTAGAGGGAGCCTTTCTGCAGGGAGTGACGCATGTCCGGCCATTCGAAATGGGCGACGATTCGGCGCAAGAAGGGCGCGATCGACGCGAAGCGCGGGAAGATCTTCACCAAGCTGATCCGCGAGATTCAGACCGCTGCCCGCATGGGCGGCGGCAGCGTCGACGGGAACCCGCGGCTGCGCCTCGCGGTCGAGAAGGCGCGCTCCGAGAACATGCCCAAGGACACGATCCAGCGGGCGATCCAGAAGGGCTCCGGCGGCGGCGACGGCTCGAACTTCGAGGAGGTCGTGTACGAGGGCTACGGCCCCGGCGGCGTCGCGATTCTGATCGAGGGCCTCACCGACAACCGCACGCGCACGGTCGGCGAAGTGCGCCACGCCTTCTCGAAGCACGGGGGCAACCTCGGCGCGCAGGGCTGCGTCTCGCACCTGTTCGAGAAGAAGGGGCAGGTCGTGCTCGAGGGCGTGAACGGCGACGCCCTGATGGAGGCGGCGCTCGAAGCCGGCGCGGACGATGTCGTGGAGTACGAGGGCACGTTCACCGTCGTGACGCGGCCGAGCGACCTCGAAGGCGTGAAGGCGGCGCTGGAGAAGGCGGGCTTCGCGACGAAGAGCGCGGAGATCACGATGCAGGCGTCGACGCAAGTGCCGCTCACCGGGGACGCGGCGGAGTCGATGGTGAAGCTGGCGGAGGCTCTGGAGGACCTCGACGACGTGCAGAACGTTCACGCGAATTTCGACATCGCGGCGGAGGAGCTGGCGCGGATCGCTTGAGCCCCGATGGCCGCGGTCAAGAGTTCCGCAGCGACGAGACGAGTCGGAGTACGGAGCACAGCGAGTAGAAGGGCATGCCGCGGCGCCCCGCTCTTCTGCGCGTGGGACCTTGCGGATCAGCGGATTTGAGAATCGAGCGCAGCGACGGCTTTCTCCAGCACCGCCTCGCCAACAAGCCCGGTCACAGCGAGCCCCAGCAAGTAGCTCTTGATTGCTGGCGGCATTCCCGAGCTCGCGAGCGCATCGATCTGGCGCGCGAGAGACTGCTGTTCCTCGGCGGAAGCGTTCTGCATCAGCGCCATGCAGAACGCGGGGAGTCCCTCTTTCGCCTTCTCGAAGTCGACGTTCGACATGATGCGGACAACGGATTCGGCGCGCGGCGCAGCGCGACCGCGATCGACGGCGCGATCTACCGCCTGCAGAAGAATCTGGAGCAGAGCCGAGGGCCCAATTCCGACATCTTGGTCACCGCTTCGCACGGTGAAGAACGCCGTACGAAAGATCGCCATCGCGCCCAAGCCACTCAGGAGCACTTTCGCTACCGGGGAAGTGATCCCCGCTGGCCAAGTCAAGGATTCCGCCATGAGGAATGCCGCGATCGATGCGACAGCATTGATCGCCACGTAAGAGCCGCCCGGCGCGGTCCGCAGGGCCCGCGCAGGGGCATCGCGGTACCGGCCAACGAGCTCGATCCCGCCAACGGCCTCTCCCAACAAGCACGCGAGCAAGGCATTCCCGGTGTCGGGGCTCATTCCGCTTCACTCTGCTTTGCAAGCCGGAGCATTCGCTGGCCGTCGGGGGTGAGGCGTGCGAACTCGTCATCCCCCTTTGCCTCGAGATCGACAAGCCCCTCCGACCTCAGAACGGCGAGTGCCTTCGCGAATGCCAATAGGTCGACGCGGAGCTGCCGGCGCAGGGCGCCAACTTCGATTTCCCCGTCCGCGAGTGCTCGAATGAGTTGCACGGGGGTCGCGCTCGCGGGCTCGGATGCCTCGCGCCGCTGCTTGAGCGCACCTAGAAAGGCCGAGATCTCGAATCCGGCTTTTGCGCCCATTGAGTCCTCCTCGAACGCGCGGACGATAACGCTCACGGCTCGATTGCGGCGGTGCAGCCGAAGCTCTCGGGTACTCGAACCCATCTCAGAGTTTCGGACCGAGCCCGGCGCGCGGATTTTGCCAGCTGGCGAGGCGCGCGAGCGAAGGTGCATCCGTCGATTTTTCGAGCGAAGCGCAACGAAGCCAAACGGACAAGGACGCGCGCCCGGCTATGGGAGGAATTTTGAGATGGGTTCTAGAGTGGTGCAGCGCTATCCCCTGCGCGCGATTGGCTCTCCTCCCTAATAGGTTCAGCGCATGCGCATCCTCGGGATCGATCCGGGCACGAATGCGACGGGGTTCGGCGTCGTCGAGCGCGCCGGCGCGCGGCTTACGCACGTCGCGCATGGCACGCTGCGGCCGGTGCGGGCGCAGTCGATGGCGGCGCGGCTGGCGGAGATTCACTCGGGGCTGACGGCGCTGATCGCGCTGCACTCGCCGACGCACGTCGTGATCGAGAAGATCTTCGTTGCGGCGAGCTCGCGTTCGGCGCTCGTGCTCGGGCAGGCGCGCGGCGTGGCGCTCGCGGCGGTCGGCGCTGCGGGGCTGCCGTTCGACGAGATCGCGCCGCAGCAGATCAAGCTCGCAGTGACGGGAAACGGCGCGGCGGAGAAGGTGCAGGTGCAGGCGATGGTTCGGCGGCTGCTCGCACTCGACGCGACGCCGCAGCGCGATGCGGCCGACGCGCTCGCTGCGGCGATCTGCCGCGCGCAGAGGCAAGGCGCGACTTCGCGCGCGCTGCGCGCGCTCGAGGGCGCGCCCGTCGCGGTGAGTGAGGCGCGCCGGCTGTACGAGCTGAGCGCGAGCCGAAAGCGCGGTCGCGGCGCGCGGGCCGCGCAGTTCGTGCTGCGAAACTCCGGCGCGGTCGCTGCTGCCCCGACCGGACGCGGCTCGGGAAGCGCAAGCGACCCAGCGCCGCGAGGCAGCACGGTGCGCGCGCCGCGAGCCGAAGGCGAGCGGAGCTCGCAAAGGACGACGCGGTGATCGCGCGGCTCGAAGGAGTGCTGCTCGAGCGCACGCCGACGCGCGTGGTGATCGACGTGCGCGGCGTCGGGTACGAGGCGTGGATTCCGCTCTCGACGTTCTCGCAGCTCCCCGACGACGGGAAGACGGTCGCGCTGCGCGTGTACACGCACGTGCGCGAGGACGCGCTCGTGCTCTACGGCTTCGCCAGCGAGGCGGAGCGCGCGGCGTTCGAGTTGTTACTGCACGCCAGCGGCGTCGGGCCGAAGCTCGCGCAGCGCATTCTCTCGGGCATCGAGGCCGCCGCGCTCGTGCGCGCGATTCGCGCGAGCGATCTCGCGACGCTGCGCACCGTGCCGGGCGTCGGCGCGAAGCTCGCGGAGAAGATCTGCGTCGAGCTTCGCGATCGCGTCGAAGAGCTCGCGGCGTTCGCGAGCGAGGGCGCGGCCGCGCCGGCGCGCGCGCGTGCGGGCGACGACGACGGCACGCGCGCGCAGCTCGTCTCGGCGCTGCTGAACCTGCAAACGCCGCGGCCCAAGGCCGAGCGCGTCGCCGACGACGTGCTCGAAGAGCTCGGCGCGAGCGCAGGTCTCGGCGAGCTCGTGCGCGCCGCACTGCGCAGGCTCGCCCGATGAGCGCGCCGATTCTCGAGAAGGCGCCGCTGCCGGGCGAGGCCGCGTTCGAGGACAAGCTACGCCCGCAGACCCTCGCCGAGATGGTCGGGCAGGACCGCCTGCGCGAGAACCTCGCGGTCTTCATCGCCGCTGCGAAGGGGCGCGGCGAGTGCCTCGATCATCTCCTCTTCTACGGCCCGCCGGGCCTCGGCAAGACCTCCCTCGCGCGCATCGTCGCGCGCGAGATGAACGCGCAGTTCCGCGCCACGAGCGGGCCCGTGCTCGAGCGCGCGAGCGATCTCGCGGCGCTGCTCTCGAACCTCGAAGCGAACGACGTGCTGTTCATCGACGAGATCCACCGCCTGCCGCCCGCGGTCGAGGAGGTGCTCTATCCGGCGATGGAGGACTTCCAGCTCGATCTCCTGATCGGGCAGGGCCCGAGCGCGCGCTCGCTGCGCATCGACTTGCCGCGCTTCACGCTGGTCGGCGCCACCACGCGCGCCGGTCTGCTCACCTCGCCGCTGCGCGATCGCTTCGGCTGGAGCGCGCGGCTCGACTACTACCCCACCGCGGATCTCGTGGGCGTGCTCGTGCGCAGCGCGAAGGTGCTCGGCATCTCGCTCGAGCGCGACGCCGCGGGCGAGATCGCGCAGCGTTCGCGCGGTACGCCGCGCATCGCGAATCGACTGCTGCGCCGCGTGCGCGACTTCTCGGCGGTCGAGCACGGCGCGGACGCCGCGGTGGGCGCCGAGATCGCGCGCTTCGCGCTCGAGCGCCTCGACGTAGACGCTGCTGGGTTCGACAAGCTCGACCGCGCGCTGCTGCTCACGCTGATCGAGAAGTTCGGCGGCGGACCCGTGGGGGTGGAGACGCTCGCCGCCGCGCTCTCCGAGGACCGCGGCACGCTCGAAGAGCTGGTGGAGCCGTTCCTGATCCAAGGCGGCTTCCTCGATCGCACGCCCCGCGGCCGCGTCGCCACCCGCCGCGCCTACGACCACCTCGGCATCGCGCCGCCTGCTGGGGGAGCGGGTCAGGGACACCTGTTCTGAGGGCGTCGCGGACCTGCAAACAGGCCCTCAGTAAGGCACGCCGCCCTTCCGATACGGCCCCGGATGATTCGCGCCGTTACGACACTCGTTGCGCTCGTGTGCATTGCGCTGGGCGGCTTCGGCCTCGCGAGCGCACTCGCGCCTGAGAACGGCGCGGTGAAGGCGGCCGCGGGCATCGTGGAAAAAGCCGCGACTGCGGCGGGCGCGGCGGAGCACGTTCAGAAGCTCGTCGGAGTCGTGCCGGGCAGCGCGATCGCGGCCGTCGGGCTCGCGCTGCTGCTGTTTGGTCCGAGCGGCGGCCCGAGCGCGCGGCAGGAGCGCGCTCCGAGCGGCGAGGCTGCGAAGCCGAGCGCGCGCGGACTCAAGAAGGCCGAGAAGTCCGCAGCCGCGCTCGCCAAAGACGGCGACCCCACCGGCGCTGGGGAGCTGTGTGTCGATGCGGGCCTGCCCGATCTCGCGGTGAAGTACTTCGTCGAAGCGCGCGAGTTCGCGAAGGCCGCCGACGTGCGCCAGGGCCAGAACAAGCACGACGAGGCCGCAGACCTCTACCTCAGCGCCGGGCGCTTCGAGAACGCGGCGGCCTTGTACGCGACGCGCCAGCAGTGGGAGAAGGCGGCGGACTGCTACCGCAAGGCCGGCAAGATGAGCGTCGCCGCCGAGATGTACGAGAAGGCGGGCAAGCTCATCGCGGCCGGCGAGTGTTACATGCGCTGCGAGTTCTATCGGCATGCGGCGCAGGCGTTCCTCAAGCAGCACGACTGGTCGCGGGCAGCCAAGGCTGTCGAGAAGGCGCTCGAGGAAGAGCTCGCTTCGCCGACGATCGGCGACAACAAGGAGCGCGCGCGCGAGCTGAAGAAGCTCGTCCTGCAGGCAGCGAAGCTGCACGAGGAGGGCGGCGACATCGAGGCGGCGCTGAAGGCGCTCGTCGGGGGGCAGCTCTGGGGCGCCGCTGCGGAGCTGGCGGAGAGCAAGGGCCCGTTCGAGCGCGCGGCCGACTTCTATCAGCGCGCGAACAACGTGCCGAAGGCGGCCGAGGCGTTACGCCGGATCGGAGAGAATGGCGCGGCCGCGCAGATGCTCGGCGAGCACCTGCGCGACAAGGGCGAGGACGCGCAGGCTGCGCAGCTGCTGGTCGAGGCGGGCGACTTTGGCTCCGCCGCGGACCTCTACCGCAAGCTCGAGGACTGGAAGCTCGCCGGCGATTGTTACGAGCGCGGCGGCGACAACGTGCGCGCGGGCGAGATGTATCGCCTCGCGACCGAGTGGGAAGCCGCCGCGAGCGCGTACGAGAAGGCGCGCCAGTTCCGCGAGGCAGCCGAGTGCGTTTCGCAGCTCGGCGACGGCCGGCGCGAGGCGAAGCTGCTGGCGCAAGGCGGCGCGCACTTCGCGGCAGCGCAGGTGTTCGCGCGCGAGGGCCTCGAGGAAGACGCGATCAAGCTGCTCCAGCAGGTGCCCGAGCGCAGCGGAGATTTTCGCGAGGCGGCGGCGTTGCTCGGCGAGATCTTCCGCAAGAAGGGCAAACACAGCCTCGCGCAGAAGAAGCTCGAGCAGGCGATCGCGGGCGAGCCGCTCAGCGCCGCCAACGCCGAGCTCTACTACCAGCTGGCGTCGGTGCACGAAGCGGCGAACCAGCCGCGCGCCGCGATCGAGCTGTACGAGAAGATCCTGGCGATCGACTTCCACTTCCGCGACGTCGATGCGCGGCTCGAAGCGCTGCGCGTACAGGTCGAGACGCAAGACTCGCCCTCGGGCGTGCCCGGGCTCAGCGACTCGAAATCAGGCGAGCCGCGCCCGGCCCGCTACCGCATCGACCGCGAGCTCGGCCGCGGCGGCATGGGCATCGTGTACCAAGCGACGGACCTCGTGCTCGACCGCCCTGTCGCGCTCAAGGTTCTGCCCGACGGCCTGCGCGACAACCCGCAGGCGCTTCGCAACTTCATCCGCGAGGCGAAGGCCGCTGCGAAGCTGAATCACCCGAACATCGTGACGGTGTACGACGCTGGCGAGCAGAGCGGCCGCACCTACATCGCGATGGAGTACGTCGACGGTACGACGCTGAAGGCGGTCGTGAAGCAGCGCGGGCCGCTCGCTCCGCGCGCGATCGTGCACGTGCTCGCGCAGGTGTGCGAGGGCCTCCACTACGCGCACTCGCAGAAGGTGATCCATCGCGACATCAAGACCGCGAACCTGATGTGGACCCGCGAGAAGAAGGCCAAGATCATGGACTTCGGGCTCGCGAGGGTCGTCGAAGGGGTGCTCAACCACTCCACGCTCGTGTCGGGCACGCCCTACTACATGAGCCCGGAGCAGACCGAGGGCGGGGCGGTCGACCATCGCAGCGACCTCTACAGCCTCGGCGTCACGGCGTTCGAGCTGGCGACGGGACAGGTGCCGTTCAAAGAAGGCAACGTGGCCTACCACCACGTGCACACGCCGCCGCCGGACCCTCGCTCTCTGCGCGCCGAGATCCCCGCCGCGCTGGCGGAGCTGATCCTCGCATGCATGGCGAAGAGCCCGGCAGATCGCCCTCAGGCTGCACAAGACGTGCTCAACCGGCTGCGCGCAGTCGTCGCAAGCTGACCGGATCGCCCCTGAGATCGTGACGATCTCGTTACGGTCGTGACCGAGTCATCACCAAAATGGGTGACGGGCCGGGGGTGTTTCAGTGACGAGAATCACGCTATCTGCTCGCAATGCCGCCGGATCACGACGCAGCGAGCGAAGCCGCATCGGCCGGCACGGCGATTGCTGTGCGCTCCGAAGTCGCCCGGGGGAAAGCCGCCCGGCGCCGGCGGAGGGGTGAATGACGCAACGAACGATTGCCGAGAAGGCGACCTGCACGGGCGTCGGACTGCACTCGGGGGGGGCGGCCACCGTGTCGCTCTTCCCGGCGCGTCCTGGCACTGGCGTCGTGTTCGTTCGCAGCGACCTCGAGACCCCCGCCGAGATTCCTGCTCGTCGCACGGCACTGGCATCTACTCGGCTCGCGACCACGCTCGGCCGCGGCGAGGCGACGATCGGCACCGTCGAGCACCTGCTCGCCGCAGTCTCCGCGTCTGGCATCGACAATCTGCGCGTCGAGGTCGATGGCCCCGAGATTCCGGTGATGGATGGCAGCGCCGCACCGTTCCTGGCTCTGCTGGCGGCGGCGGGCACGTTCGACCAACGCGTCGCTCGCCGCGTGATCCGCATTCGCAAGCCGATCGCGCTTCGCGACGGCGACCGCGCGATTCGGGTGACGCCCGCGCCGCGCCTCACGCTCACGTACTTCGTCGAGTACCCGCACGCGGCGATCGGGAAGCAGCGTCTCGACGCGCTCGCGATCGACGCCGCAAGCTTCGAGCGGGAGCTCGCGAGCGCCCGCACGTTCGGGTTCCTCCAGGAAGTCGAGGCGCTGCGCCGCGGCGGTCTCGCGCGCGGGGGCAGCCTCGACAACACCGTCGTGCTCGACGAGCAGCGCGTCCTGAACCCAGGCGGCCTGCGCTTCGCCGACGAGTTCGTTCGCCACAAGGCGCTCGACCTGATCGGCGACCTCGCGTTGCTCGGGATGCCGCTACTCGGCCACGTTGAAGTCGAGCGCGGCGGGCACGCGCTCCACCAACAGCTCGTCGAGCGCATCCTCGCGACGCCCGAGGTGTGGGCGATCGAGACGTCCTACACGCCCGCACTTCCGCAGAGCGACGAAGACCTTTCCCTCGCAGCGACGGCGTAGCGAGCGAGGCGCGCGGCGGGCGAGAGTCGTCGCCCCGTCAGAACGCGGCTAGACGCCGGTGGGCTCCCAGTCCTCGAGCTCGTGCGCGAGCCGCGACGCCGCGACCGGATCGGTGAACTCGACGCCGATGCCCGGCGCGCGCGCAGGGCCGATGCCCGGCGGGCCCGCCGCCATCACCCACACGACGCGCGCCTCGATCTCGTGAGGCTCGCTGCCGGGCAGCGCGAAGCACGCCTTGAAACGAGCGCCTGCGCGCGTCGGCTCCTCGGTCTCGATGAACATGCCGCCGGCGCCGAGCGTGGTTGCCCACTCCGAGCGCTGCTCGCTGTCGATCGCGTAGTCCACGCGCACGCGCACCGTGCGGCGCCGAAAGCGCCTTCGCGGCGGCGCGGCTGCGCTCATGGCCGCCTCACAGCCCCGCGAGCCAGGCGTTCACGGCGAGCCGTAACAACTCGCGCGCCTCGGCATGGGCTGCCACGCGCGCGCGTAGATCGACCTCGGGCGGGAGCGTGCGCGAGGCATCGGGGTCGTCGGACTGGATCCACGCCACGAACGCATCGCGCAGGCTCACCTCGCCGCGGTCCACGAGCACCGCGCCCGCGAGACCGCGCAGCGCGCTGCGCCATGCCGCGAAGTCGATCGCGGCGAGCTCGTCGCCCGAGCGCGCCTCGAGCACGCGGCGGATGCGCTTCTTCGCGCGCCAGCCGAGCGCCGTCGAGAGCGTGTTGACGAGACTCGACTGCGCCGAGACCGTTTCGACTTCGCTGCCGAGGTCGGCGACCAGCTGCAGCGTGCTGGCGAGCTCCGCCGTCGTGAGCGGCACCAACGCGGGTGCCGAGAGCTCGCCTTCGACCGCAGTCAGCGCGCCGCGGAAGCGCGCTCTCGCGTCGCCAGCGTGAGGTGAGGCTGCGGAGTGCGCGCCGCCGAGCGCCTCCGCGAGATCGTCTTTGGCTTCGAGCGCGAGCCTGCGCGCGAGCTCGAAGCGCGCGTCCGCGAGCGCTGGCTTCGCGGCGAGCGCGAGCGGTCCACGCGTCGGCGCCTCGCGCGACTCCTCGGCAGTCGCAACGCCGAGCGCGCGGAGCAGGCTGAGTCCGTGCGCCGATGCGCTCGCGTTGCCGCGGCCACGCGCGATGCGGAGCAGGCCGCGCAGCGAGGCGAGCCGCGCGGGATCCTGCGCGAGCAGCTCGCGGTGATGCGCGATCGCCTCGTCCCAGTGCGCCTGGCGGTGCAGGAGCAAGTCCGCGAGCGCCTCACGCGCTTCGCGATTGTCGCCGCCGAGCGAGGTCGCGTCGCGATAGGCCGCGATCGCGCCATCGACGTCTTCGAGCGGTCCCGCGAGCAGCCGGCCGAGCTGGTGCAGCGCCGTCGCGCGCGGTCCGCGCGCATCCTCCGGCGCGCCTGCTGCGAACTTGCGCAGCACGTCGGCTGCCGCGGCCCAATCGCCGAGGCCGCGATAGAGCCGCGCAGACGAGAGCGCGGCCTCGCTCGCGCGCGGGCTGGTCCGCGCCGCTTCGGCGAACGCATCCGCAGCGGCGCGCACGTCGCCGCGCTGCTCGAGCGCGCGCCCGCGCAGCGCCGCGAGCCGGCTGCGCAGCAGCGGCTCGTTCGTTTCGAGCGCGCCGGCGCTCGCCGCGTCGAGGACCTCGCTCCAGCGCGCCCCCTTCGCGAGCAACTCGGCGAGCAGCGCCCACGCTTCGGCGAGCGCTGCGTCCGCGCGGGTCGCCTCCCGTAACAACAGCTCCGCAGCTCCTTCGCGCTGCGGGCGGTTCAGCTCGAGCTCGGCGGCCTGGAGCAGGCGCCTCGCGCGGTCGCGCGGAGCGCCGGCACAGTGCGCCCAGGCGAGCAGGGCCGCGATCGCTTCGGCATCGCGCTGCTCGCGCAGCAGTACCTGCACGAGGCCGGCGTGCGCATCGGCCTGCGCGGGATCGAGGCTCAGGGCTTCGCGGTAGTGCGCGAGCGCGGCGTCGCTCGCGCGCGCGGCCGCTTCGGCGTTGCCGAGCAGCGCGAGCAGCGGCGCGCGATCGCCGGCAGCCTGGCTGTGCTCGAGCGCGCGGGTGAGCGAGCGGCGCGCGCCTTCGACGTCCCCGATCCGCAGCAGCGTGCGGCCGTGCTGCGCGAGCGCCTCAGCGTGATTCGGCTCGATCGCGAGCACTTCGCTGAGCAGGCGCGCAGCGGGTGTGAGGCGGTCGAGCGCGAGCGCAGCGCGCGCGCCCGCGAGCGCTGCGTCGCGGCGCAGCGCGCCTTCGAGCGCCGCTCCTTGGGCGTGCAGCGCCGAGGCGCGCTCTGCGGCCGACTCCGCGCGGGCGAGATCGCCCGAAGCGCCTGCCGCGAGCGCGAGGCGCGCGAATGCTTCCGCGGACACCGGGTCGTCGCGCGTCGCGTCCTCGAGCAGCGCCATGCGCTGCTCCGGCGCCGCGCTCTGCGCGAGCAAGTCCGCGGCGCGCACGCGGCGCTGCGCGGCTTCGCCTCCACCGACGAGCGCGGCAGCGCGCGCGAGCGCGTCGGCCGCCTCGTCGCCCATGCCGAGCCGCTCGCGCAGCGCGGCGATGCGGTCCCAAGCCGCGGTGAGCGACGGCGCTCTCTTGGCGGCGCGCTCGGCGCGCGCGAGCGCGCCGTCGTAGCGCTGCAGCTCCTCGTACGCCGTCGCGAGTCGCAGCTCGTCGTCCGCGAGCGCGTGCGAGTCCGGCGCGTCGATCCACGCCGCGAACGTGGCGACGAAGCGCTCGCGCTCGCCGAGGCGGTCGAGCACGTCCGCGAGCCCTGCGAGCCGCGGCGTCTCGAGCGGCGCGAGCTCTGCGGCGGCGTCGTAGCAGCGCAGCGCGCGCGGAAGCTCGCGCGTGCTGCGATGTGCGATCTCCGCCGCGCGCAGCCAGCACGCCCGCCGGCGCTCGGGCTCCGCGCTCGCGAGCACGGAGATCTCGCTCTCGTAGAGATCGAGCGCCCCGCGCCAGTCTTCCATCGCCTCGAACAGCTGCTGAAGCGCGCGGAGCGCCGAGAGATCGGCAGGATCCGCTTCGAGCGCACTCGCGTAGGCGCGGCTCGCCTTGGTCGTCTCGTCGAGCCGCTTCCAGCGAATCTCGCCAATGCGGCGCAGCAGCGCGGCGCGTTCGCCGGGCGTCGCATCCGCGCGCATCGCGAGCTCGCGCTCGAGCGTGCTCGCCACGTCGGCCCAGCGGCCGAGCAGCTCGCACGCACCGCGCAGACCGCGCAGCGCCGGGAGTGAGTGGTCGTCGCGCGCGAGAGCGGCTTCGAAGGCCTCCGCGGCGAGGCCCGGCTGGTGGAGCACTTCGAGGCGCAGGCGTGCGAGCTCGAGCCACGGTTCCGGGCGCCGTGCCGGGAATGCCTTCAGGTGCTCGCCGAGCCGGCGCGCGAGCTGCACGGGCTCTCCGCCGCGGCGGTACAGATCCAGGAGCAGCGTGCTCGCGCGCTCGCGCGGGCCGGCGAGACTCGCGTCGGACGCGGGCAGCTCGTCGTCGAGCAGCGCGCACAGATGCGCGATCGCGGCGTCGTCTGCCGCGAGACTCGCCGCATAGCGTTCTGCGAGGGCTTGGCGCACCGCACGGCGGCGCTCCGCGAACACGAGATTGCTGCGGTCGAGCGACGCGAGCTCCGCTTCGCTCGCGCGCGCCGCGAGGTCGGGCCGCTCGGCCAGATCTTCGGACAGCGCCCGTAACAAGTCGGAGCGCTCGCGCGATGCGGGCCCGCACTCCGCGAGCGCGGCCCACAGCTGCGCATCGCTCTCACTGCGCTCGCCCAGCGTGCGGGCGACGGCGGAGGCGGCGGTGCGCAGCCCGAGTCGGACGTCGTGCGAAGCGAGGCCGATGCGCGCCTTCAGGACGCCGAGGCGATCGCGCGGGCGATCGAGCACGACGTAGAGCGCGTCGAGCATCGCGAGTACGGCGCCGTCGGCGGGCGCCGCCGAGCGAGCGGCTTCGAGCAGCGCGGCGGCGCGCGCAGGCGCATGCATGCGCTCGCACAGCAGCTGCGCCGCTTCGAGCGAGAGCTCTGCACGGCGGCGCGGCTCGGGCGCGAGCTCGAGCTCCGCTTCGAGCGCTCGCAGCAGCGATTCCGCGCGCCCCGCGTTGCGGTGGGCCTGCGCGATGCGCGCAATCGGGCCTACGTCGCCGGGCTTCGCGGCTCGCAGCCGCTCGAGCCACGGCAGCGAGGCCTCGCCGCCGAGCATCTCGCTCGCGAAGCGCACCGCCTCCTCGATGATCGAGATGCGCGCGGCGGCGGCGTCCGTGGGCGTCGCGGCCAGCTCGCGCTCGAAACACGCGAGCGCGCGCGGCCACTCGGAGCGGTCCTCGAAGATCCCGCGCAGTGCGGCAACCGTGTCGGGCGCGTCCGGAGCGAGCGCGAGCGCAGCCTCGTAAGACGCGATCGCATCGTCGACGCGCGCGAGCGGACCGGCGAGCAGCGCTGCGCGGCGCGTCAGCAGGCGTGCGCGGCGCTGCGGATCGCCGGCGATGCCGGCGGCGCGCCCCAACAGCTCCGCACATACGTCGTGTGCGTTCGCGCGCTCGGCGACGGCGATCGCGCGCGCGAGCGTGTCCGCGTTCTTCGGCTCGAGCTCGAGCGCACGCCGATAGTGGATCAGCGCGCCGGCGGGATCGTTCAGCGCGCCGGCCAGAAGCTCGCCGAGCTCGAGCCGCAGCGGAATCTCGAGCGGACCGGTCGTGCGCGCGAGCTCGGCTTCGAGCAAGCGCGCGAGCGGCTCGCTGCGGCCCTGGCGGCGATAGAGATCGCGCAGCGCGCTCTGCAGGTCGGCGTCGGAAGGGCGATCGGTGAGCGCGCGCCGGAAGGCGTCGGCGGCGGCTTCGAGATCGCCGCCCTCGCGCAGCGCGTCGCCGAGGCGCGTGTTCCACGCGCTGCGCTCGCTCGCCGACTGGGCGGCGCCCGCGGCGCGGCGTGCGAGCGCGACCAGCGCCTCGCCGCGGCCCGCGCGCTCGAGCAGGCGCGCGTAGGGCTCACTCACGATCGCGAGCGTGGCGTCGCTCGCGGCAGCGGGAGCGAGCGTTTCGAGCGCGGCATCGAGCTCGCAGAGCGGGCCCGCTTCGAGCTGCGCGAGCTGGAGCCGCACGGTGGCGGCGCTCGCCGGGTCGCTCGCGAGCTGGTCGATGCGCCGGCGCAGCAGCGCCGCGAGCTGCGGGAGGCGCCCGCTCTGCTCGTAGCGCTCGGCGAGGAACTGCATCGAGCGGCCGGTGGCGACGCCGTCTGCAACGAGCGCCTCGTGATGCGTTTCGGCGCGCGCCAGATCGTTCGCCCGCTCGTGCAGCTCCGCGCAGCGGCCGTGCAGAAGGCGCCGGCGCGCGTCGTCGATGCCGCCGAGCGCGAGCTCGCGCTCGTACGCGGCGCACAGCTCTGCGCCGTCCGCGCGCTCGAGTGCGCTCTGCAGCAGGCGATGCAGCGCGAGGTCGCTCGGCGTGAGCGCGAGTGCGCTCTCGAGGTGGGCGATCGCGCGGGGCGTGTCGTGCATGCGATCGCGCGCGATCAGAGCGAGCTGCTTGTGCGCGGCGGCGTCCGCTTGCGCATCGCCGGAGCCGAGAGAGATCTCGAAGCGCTTCGCGAGCCCCGCCCAATCCTGCGAGTTCTCGAGCATCAGGCGCAGTCGCCGCTCCGCTTCGCCGGCGAGCGCGCTGCCGCTGCTCGCGATCTCGGCGAGCACCACGCGCGCTTCCGGCAGCGCGCGCAGGCGCTCCTCGAGCAGCAGCGCGCGCTCCATTCCGAGCAATGCGCGCTGCTCGCCGTCTTCGGCCAGCGCCGAGCGCTCGGAGAGCAGCTTCACCAGGCGCGTGTCGTCGCCGAGCTTGCGCAGCGCCCGCTCCAGCACGTCGCGCGCGCTCGTGGCGCGGGCTGGCTTCGCGCACCGCCTCGCAGATCGCGGCGGCGTCGGCGGCGCGATCGAGCCGATCGACGAGCAGCTCCGCGCGCTGCAGATCGAGCTCGAGCGAGCGCGGGTCGAGCGGGTCGAGCAGGCGCCGGCGCAAGTCGAGGCGCGCGCACAGCACGTCCCAGCGCCCGATCTGCCCCAACACCTCAGCGAAGCGCGCCTCGGCGTCGTGCGGTGCAGCCTGCGCGTCGACGACATTCTCGAGCACGGCGCCCGCCGCGCGCAGGTCTCCCACGCGATCCATCAGCAAGCACGCCAGCTCGTACCCGCGTGCGGTGCGCTCGTCGCCGCTCGCGACGCTCGCGAGATGCCGCAGCGCAGCGACCTGGGCATCGAGATCGTCGCTGCTCGCGAGGAGCTCGACGACGGCGCGCGCGCTCGAGATCTCTTCCGGCCGCAGCGCGAGCACGGCGCGATGCGCGGCGAGCGCGGCCGCGGGCTCGCCCAGCTCGTGCGACAAGGCAGCGATGCGGCGGCGGTTCACCAGCTGCGGCTCGCCGGAGATGCGCGGGTCGAGCTTCTGGAGCGTCGCGAGCTCGCCCACGCGGTCGCCGACGGCCGCTTGCAGGCGCGCGGCGTGCGCGAGCACCGCGGCGTCTTCGGGGCGCACCGTCGCGAGGCGCCGCAGCCAGTGCAGCGCGCGGGCTGCGTTGCCGCGCTCTTCGTGAATGCGCGTGAGCTCGCACACCAAGAATGCGAGCCGCTCGCGGTCGCTGGTCTCCTCCGCTTCGCGCTCGAACGCGACGAGGATCGCCTCGTCGTCAGCGGTCGCGAGCGAGATGCGCTCGACGCCTTGGCGCGCGCGCCGATCGTCGGGGTTCGCGGCGAGCGCGGCCTGATATCCGTCCTTCGCGCCGTCGAGGTCTTCGCGTTCGAGGCGGAGGTCGCCGACGCGCACCCACAGCTGCGCGGCGTCTGCACCGGTCGCCGCCTGCGCCGCGCTGCGGAGCCGCTCCGCGAGCGCGTCCCAGTGCTCGAGCTTGCGTGCGACGCGCTCGTAGCCGGCGATCGCGGCGCCGTTCGCACGCGCGAGATCGAGGGCCTGCGCGTAGGCGTCGAGCGCCGTCGCGAAGTCGCCGCGCTCCTCCTCGTGGAAGCTGCCGAGGCGCACCCAGAGCGCGACCTCGCGTTCGCCGCCCGGGCGCTCGGAGAGCTGCGATTCCACGAGCTCGACGAACTCTTCCTCGCGCCCAGCCGCGGCGAGCGCGTCGGCGAGTTGTGTCGCCACGTCGTTGCGCCCCGGCTCGCGGGCGAGCGCCTTGCGCAGCTGGTCGATCGCCACATCGCCCGCGCCGCGCGCGCTTTCGAGCTGCGCGCTCTCGCTCAGCGCGTCGATCGGCGCCGCGTCGCCTGCGAGCTCGGTCGCGCGCTTCAGGTGCTTTGCGAGCGCCTCGGTGTTGCCGAGCGCGCGCTCCACGTCCGACAGATACAAGTGCACGACCGGGTCGTTGGGGAAGAGGTCGAGCGCGCGCCGGAACCACTTGCGCGCGTTTTGCGGGTCGTTCGCGCGTTCGAGTTGAACGCGGCCCGCGTCGTGAGCGATGGCGAGCTTCTCGAGGCGGTCCTTCGACAGCGCGAAGCGGCGGTCCTGCAGGTCGTCGAAGGCGCTCCACTTCTGTCCTGCCTCGGCGCGGGCAGCCAGCGCTGCGAGAGCGGACGCCTGACTCGGGTCGTCGGAGAGCGCCTTGCGGAAGTTCTCGGATGCGCGAGACGCGTCGCCGAGCCGCTGCTGCAGATTCGCGAGCCGCGCGAGCGCTGCGCCGCGCTCGGCGCCCTGCAGACCGTGCGAGGCCTTCTCGAGCGAGGCTGCCGCGGTCGAGAGGTCGCCCGCTTGCTCCGCGGCGTTCGCGAGGCCGAGCAGCGCCGGCGCGTAGGTGGCTTCGGCCGCGAGCGCCTGCTCGTAACAACTGCGCGCATTCGCGGCGTCGCCACGCTTCTCGAGCCAGAGCGCGCCGATCTCGCTCGCGAGCTGGGCGCGCTCCGACGGGCGCATCGGCAGCTTCGCCTCGGCGTCGGCGAGCGCGAGCACGGTGTCCCATTCGTCTCGCTTCGTGAGCAAGCGGCGCAGCTGCGTGATCGCGGCGCGCAGCGTGGGATCGAGCGCGGTGGCCTCGCGGTACGCCGCGATCGCTCCGTCGCCGTCGCCGAGCCGCTCCTCGCGCGCTTGTGCGAGGCGCTGCAGCACGCGCGCACGCTGTTTCGGCTGCTTCTCCGCCGTGAGGTCCGTTGCGCCGAGCCTGCGCTCGTACAGCGCCGCGAGCTCACTCCACTCGCCCGCGACGAAGTACGCCTCCTCCAGCGCGGCGAAGGCGACGCCGTCTTCGGGCTTGGCTTCGAAGCGAGCGCGCAGCGCTTGGTTTACGGGCACAGGAGTCCTCGCAGGCGGTTTCCCGGGCTTCTGCCGGTCGTCTGCGTTTCGGCGTTCCCGTGCCCCGTCTTGATCGCCTTTGCTTTCGCGTGGCGGCTCGGTTTGAATTGGCGTGACGCGGGGTTAGGCGAGGACGATGCAGACCGGGGACAGCCAGCCGCCTTTCGAGCGTCGCCCGTTCGGCGAGGCAGAGCGCAAGCGCACGCGGCGGGACCTCGTGCTCGTGCTCGGAGCCCTCGTCGCGCTGGGCGCGGTGATCGGGGTGGAGCAGCGCATCGCGTCGCTGCCGGACTCGGTGCCCTTCGCGGACTCCGTGCCGTTCCTGCTGCTGAACGCGATCTCGGCCGTGCTGATCGTCGTGCTCGTCTACCTCTCGGGCCGCCAACTGGTGCGGCTCTGGTTCGAGCGGCGCGCCGGGATCTTCGGCGCTCACCTCAACGCGAGGTTCGTGCTCGCGCTGTTCCTCGTCGCGACGGTTCCGATGGGGATTCAGCTCGCGGTTTCGTCGTCGCTGATCACGGCCTCGATCAACGCGTGGTTCGGCCTGCAGATGGATCGCGCCATCGACGACAGCGGCGAGGTGGCGACGGCTTATTACGACGCATGGCAGGACATCTCGCAGCACTACGGGAGGCAGCTCGCGAGCGAGATCACCGAGCGGCGCTTGTTGCGGGAAGGCGAGCGCGGGCAGCTCGAGTCGTTCGTGCGCGCCAAGCAGCGCGAGTACGGCCTCGGCGTGGTGCAGGTGTTCCCGTACGGCGAGAGCGAGCCGATCGCGACGCTGGTGAACCCGTCGCAGCCGGACGCCGCGCTCGCGGCGCGCGACAGCGCCCTCGTCACCGCGGCGTTCACGGGCGAGGAAGGCGCGCTCGTCGACGAAACGGGGACCGACGCTGGCGACGTGATTCGCGCCGCGGCGCCGATCCGCTCGTCGGATCCGTCCCGCGCGCAGGAAGTCGTCGGCGTCGTGGTCGTCAACCACGTCGTGCCGAAAGCGCTCGCCTACAAGGTCGATGCGATCCGCGCCGCGGTCGCCGAGTACCGCAACGTGAAGCCGTTCGCGGAGCGGATCGGCCGCGTGTTCACGCTCGTGCTCGTGCTGATCTCGCTCGCCGCGGTGCTGTTCGCGCTGTGGTGGGGCCTGCGCATGGCGAAGGGCGTGACTGGTCAAATTCGCGAGCTCGCGGAAGGCACCGCGAAGGTGGCGAATGGCGATCTCGACGTCGTCGTCACGCCCACGACCGACGACGAGATCGGATTTCTCGTGCGCTCGTTCAATCGCATGACGAGCGATCTCCGCGAAGCGGGCGCCAAGCTCGAACGCGGCCGCGCCGAGCTCGACCAGCGCCGCCGCTACATGGAGATCGTGCTGCGCAACGTCGACGCCGCCGTGGTGTCACTCGACGCCGACGGCCGCATCGGCACGATCAACCGCGCGGCGCTGCGGCTGTTCGGCGTGGCGGATTCGCCGAGCCCGATCGGGCGCAAGCTCGACGAGGTGATCACGCGCGCGGAGCTGCTCGAGGTGCTCCGGGATCTCGCGGCGCAGGCGCGGCCCGGCGTGCGCGAGAGCGTGCGGCGGCAGACCTTGATCGCGGGCGGCGAGGGCGCGCACACGCTGCTCGTGACGCTCTCGCTGATGCAGGACGACGAGGGCCGCGCGCTCGGCAGCGTGGTCGTCGCCGACGACTACACCCAGGAAGTTCGCGCGCAGCGCATGGCGGCTTGGCGCGAAGTGGCGCGGCGCATCGCGCACGAGATCAAGAACCCGCTCACGCCGATTCAGCTGTCGGCGGAGCGCATCCGCCGCCGCTTCCGCGACAAGCTCGCCGTGAGCGACGAAGACGCGCGCGTGTTCGACGAGTGCGTGGATACGATCACCAGCCACGTCGAGGGCATGAAGGTGCTGGTGAACGAGTTCTCGCAGTTTGCGCGGCTGCCGTCGGCGAACCCGCAGCCGGGCGACCTCGACTCGCTCGTGCAGGAGGCCGTGGCGAGCTACGCGGGCGCGAGCGGCGTGCGCTTCCGCGTCGAATGCGCGGGCGATTTGCCCAAGGTCGACTTCGATCGCGAGCAGCTGCGCCGCGTGCTCACGAATCTCGTCGACAACGCCTGCGCCGCGGTGCAGGTGCAGCCCGGCGGCGGCGAGGTCGCGGTCTCGACGCGCCTCGACCACGCGCGCGAGACGGTGCGCATCGAGGTGGCCGACGACGGCGTCGGCATCGCGGACGCCGACCGCGCGCGCATCTTCGAGCCTTACTACTCGACCAAGCCCGACGGCACCGGCCTCGGGCTCGCGATCGTGGCGCGCATCGTCGCCGATCATCACGGCTACGTGCGCGCGCAGCGCAACTCGCCGCGCGGCTCGCGCTTCGTGGTCGAGCTTCCGGTGCGTTATGCCTAACAATCCGGCACGCATCCTCGTCGTCGACGACGAAGCGGGAATCCGCCGCTCGCTCTCGGGCGTGCTGCTCGACGACGGCTACGAGGTGGCGCTAGCCGAAGACGGCGACAAGGCGCTCGCCGCGGTGCGCGAGCGCGCGCCCGACGCGGTGCTGCTCGACATCGCGATGCCGGGGCGCGACGGCATCGCCGTGCTCGAGGAGCTGCGCCGCACGCACCCCGCGCTCGCGGTCGTGATGATGAGCGGTCACGGCACGATCGAGACCGCGGTGCGCGCCACGCAGCTCGGCGCGTTCGACTTCATCGAGAAGCCGCTCTCGCTCGACAAGTTGTTGCTGACGCTGCGCCACGCGCTCGACAAGAGCCGGCTCGAGCGCGAGAACCGCGAGCTGCGCGCGAAGAGCCTGCGCGCCAACGAGATCCTCGGGACGTCGGCGCCGATCGTGAAACTGAAGGAGCAGATCGCGCTCGCCGCACCGACGAACGGCTGGGTGCTGATCAGCGGCGAGAACGGCACGGGCAAAGAGATGGTCGCGAAGCAGCTGCACCTGCAGAGCAAGCGCGCAGCCGGTCCGTTCGTCGAAGTGAACTGCGCGGCGATTCCCGAGGAGCTGATCGAGAGCGAGCTGTTCGGTCACGAGAAGGGAGCGTTCACCGGCGCGATCGCGCAGAAGCGCGGCAAGTTCGAGCTCGCGCACGGCGGCACGATCTTCCTCGACGAGATCGGCGACATGTCGCTGCGCACGCAGGCGAAGATTCTGCGCATCCTGCAGGAGCACAAGTTCGAGCGCGTCGGCGGCAGCGACACGATCGAAGTCGACGTGCGCGTGATCGCGGCGACCAACAAGAGCCTCGAGCGCGAGATCCAGGACGGAAAGTTTCGCGAGGACCTCTACTACCGCCTCAACGTGATCCCATTCCAGGTGCCGCCACTGCGCGAGCGGCGCGAGGACATCGCGCTCCTCGCGCGGGCGTTCGCCACCGAGTTCTGCGCGGAATCGGGCGTGCCGGAGAAGGTGTTCGCGCCGCGAGCGCTCGCGCTGCTCGCCGCGCACGCGTGGCCCGGCAACGTGCGCGAGCTGCGCAACGTGATCGAGCGCCTCGTGCTGATGACGCCCGGCGCGCGCATCCGCCCCGAGGATCTGCCCGACGAGGTGCGCGGCGGCGTGCGCACGAGCGACATCACCGGCGCTTCGCTCGAGGATGCTCGCCGCGAGTTCGAGCGCCGCTTCCTGACGGCGCGCCTGCAAGAGCACGGCGGCTCGATCACGCGCACGGCCGAGGCGATCGGGATGGCGCGCGAGAGCCTCTCGCGGAAGCTGCGTGCGCTGAAGATCCAGGCGCCGCGTGGGGGCTGAGGACGGCGAAGCATCGCGCGCGTTCGAGGTCCGCCCCGCGCGGCTGACCGAGTGCGCGGCGATCGCGGCGCTGATCGCGCGCGTGCTGCCGGCCGACGCTTGGAGCGCGCCGCAGCTGAGCAGCGAGATCGCGCTGCCCGAGGGCCGCGTGTGGGCCGCGAGCGAAGGCGGCGCGCTAGTGGGCTGTCTCGTGGCGCGGCGGGAGCTCGATGCGCTCCACGTGCTGCTGATCGGCGTCGCGCCCGAGCGGCGCCGCAGCGGCATCGCGGGGCGGCTGCTCACGGCGCTGATCGCGGGCGAGCACGGGCTCGCCGAGGCGTACCTCGAGGTGCGCGAGGCCAACGCGGGAGCCCAAGCGTTCTATCGCGCGCTGGGCTTCGGCGTCGCGGGTCGCCGCCCGCGTCACTACGCGAGCGGAGAGGCGGCAGTCCTAATGACTCGAAGCCTCGCGCCCCGCGGGTAGAGGCCCGCTCCGTCGGGCTTTTTCCTTGTGGAAACTGAGCAATCTGGATAGGTTACGCCCGCTTTGAGCGCGCTGAAGAAGTGGGCGTACACCCACTTTTTTCGTTTCTGGGGTCCGCTTTTTCGCGGCCCCCGGGGCGGACGGCGGGCCCCGGGCAAGGTGAACGCAACATGTATGGGGACATCCCGCCGGCGATGCGCGACCTGATCGAACCCATCGTGACCGCCCACGGCCTCGAGCTGGTGGACATCGAACGCCACCAGGGCCGTGCGCCTTGGCGTGTGCGCGTGATCGTGGATACGCCCGAAGGCGACGGTCGCGTCGCGATCGAACGCTGCGCCGAGCTGTCGCGCGAGGTCGCCGTGAACCTCGACGTCGCGGACCTGATCCCGGTCGCATACCACCTCGAAGTCACGTCGCCCGGGTTCGACCGCGTGCTCGCGCGCGAGAAGGACTTCGAACGCGCGCAGGGCAGCGAGGTGAAGATCGAGACGCGCGCCCCGATCGACGGCCGCCGCCGCTTCAAGGGCACGCTGACTTCCTTCGCGGAGGGCGCCGCCAACGTCGTGGTCGACGGCCGCCCGTATCGCGTGCCGTTCGCCGATGTCGCGCGCGCCAACAAAGTCCACCACTTCACGCCCGCCGACTTCTCAGGCGCGGCCTAATTGCTCAGTCGGAACAGGTGAAGCCATGAACATCGCACCGCTGAAGCGCGAGATCGACCAGATCGCCAAAGACAAGGGCATCGACAAGAAGACGATCATCGGAGCCCTCGAAGAGGCGATGAAGCAGGCCGCGCGCCGCAAATTCGGTCTCGAGAAGGAGATCGAGGCCCGCTTCAACCCCGAGACCAGCGAGATCGAGCTGTTCGAGTTCCGCGAGGTGGTGGAGACCGTCACCGATCGCGAGGCGCACATCACGGTCGAGGACGCGCATCGCCTCGATCCCGAGGCCGAGGTCGGCGACGAGATCGGCGTGAAGCTCGATACCGCGGACTTCGGCCGCATCCTCGCGCAGACCGCGAAGCAGGTGATCATCCAGCGCGTTCGCGATGCCGAGCGCGACATCGTGTATGAAGAGTACAAGGACCGGAAGGGCGAAGTCGTCAACGGCACGGTGCGCCGCTTCGAGAAGGGCGCGCTGCTCGTCGACCTCGGCCGCACGGAGGCCGTGCTGCCCGCGAAGGAGCAGGTGCCGCGCGAGACGTACCGCCCCGGCGACCGCATCCGCGCCTACGTGATCGACGTGACGACGATGGGCAAGGGCGCGCAGGTGATCCTCTCGCGCGCCTCGATCCACTTCCTCAGCAAGCTGTTCGCGCAGGAAGTGCCGGAGATCTACGAGGGCATCGTGAAGATCGAGTCCGCGGCGCGCGAGCCCGGCGGACGCTCGAAGATCGCCGTCTCCTCGCGCGACAAGGACGTCGATCCGGTCGGCGCGTGCGTGGGCATGAAGGGCAGCCGCGTGCAGGCGGTGGTGCAGGAGCTGCGCGGCGAGCGCATCGACATCGTGCCGTACTCGGGCGACCCCGCTCGCTACGTGTGCAGCGCGCTTTCGCCGGCGCAGGTCTCCAAGGTGATCATCGACGAGAACACGAAGTCGATGGACGTGATCGTGCCCGACGACCAGCTCTCGCTCGCGATCGGCCGCAAGGGACAGAACGTGCGGCTCGCCGTGCAGCTCACGGGCTGGAAGATCGACATCAAGAGCGAGTCGAAGATCCGCGAGCTCGCGGATTGGTTCACGCGCGCGGTGAGCGTGGTGCCGGGCCTCGGCGCCGGCGAGGCCGACGTGCTGCTGCAGAGCGGCATCACGAGCCTCGAGGACCTCGCGCGCTGCCAGGACTCGCTGCTCGCGGGCTTCCGCGGCGTCGACGGCGCGGGCGTGAAGGCGATCAAGGCGCACGCGGCGCAGCTCGCGCAGGAGAAGGCCGCCGAGGACGCGCGCCTCGCGGCGGAAGCCGAGGCGGCGCAAAGCGGCGGCGTGCCGCGCGAGTAGCAATCCGAAGGCGCGGCGAGCGTCACAGAGCGGAGCGGAATGGCAGCCACGGTACGCGCATACAAGCTCGCCGAAGAGCTCGGGATCGATCGCAACGACTTCGTCGCCAAGGCGAAGGAAGCCGGCGTCGAGCTGCGCAATGCGATGGCGATGCTCGACGACGCGCAGGTCGCGCTACTGCGCGAGAAGCTCTCCGCGAAGAAGGTTGATCGCGTCACCGAGGCGCGCGTCGAAGTGAGCGGCGCGGCGGTGATCCGCCGCCGCAAGCGCACGGAGCCCGAGCCGCCGCCGCCTGCGCCCGAGCCGGTAGCAGTGCCCGCCGTGGCCGAGCCGGTCGCCGTCGAGCTGACGCCCGAGGTGCAGCCCGATGCCGCAGAGCCGTCCGCGGAGCCGGCGAAGGACGCGGAGGCCGAGCCGATCGCGGCGGCGCCCGCCCCGGCGGGAGAAGAAGACGAAGAGGAAGCGCGCCAGAAGGCGGCCGCTGGCCGCGCGCGCACGGGCGCTCGCGACGAGGCGGCGCCTGCGGCGGAGGTGCAGACCCGCAAGCAGTTCCGCGAGGTCGTGAACCTGCGCGAGCAGGAGATGCTCGCGAAGCAAGTGGTTGGCCGTGCGGCCGCGCCGCGCACGCCGGTCGTCGATCCGCGCACGCTCGCATCGCCACGCAAGAAGAGGCGGGACGCACCAGTGAAGAAGTCGGCCATCGCCGCGGCGGCAGCGAAGCCCGGCAAGCGCGTCGTGCGCGTCGAGGGCGAGATCTCGGTCGCCGATCTCGCGCATCAGCTCGGCGTCAAGGCGCCGCAGATCCAGGGCAAGCTGATGGGCCTCGGCATGATGGTCAGCATCCAGCAGACCATCAACGCGGAGACCGCCGCGCTCGTCGCGTCCGAGTTCGGCGGCGAGGTGCAGGACACGGGCTTCTCGGAGTCGGAGTACCTCGACGCGCCCGCAGAGGCTGGCGGCGAGGAGAAGGCGGGCACGCCGCGGCCGCCGGTCGTCACCGTGATGGGCCACGTCGACCACGGCAAGACCTCGCTCCTCGACGCCCTGCGCAAGGCGAACGTCGTGGCGGGCGAAGCGGGCGGCATCACGCAGCACATCGGTGCGTATCAGGTCGAGACCGGCGGCCACACGCTCACGTTCATCGACACGCCCGGCCACGCGGCGTTCACGTCGATGCGCGCGCGCGGCGCGCAAGTGACGGACATCGTGATCCTCGTCGTCGCCGCGAGCGAAGGCATCATGCCGCAGACGATCGAGGCGATCTCGCACGCGAAGGCGGCGGACGTCCCGATCATCGTCGCGGTCAACAAGTGCGACCTGCCCGATGCGAACCCGGCGCTCACGCGCCAGCGCCTGATGGAGCACGGCATCGTCGTCGAGGACTTCGGCGGTGAGACGCTCGCGGTGAACATCTCGGCCACGAAGCGCACCGGGCTCGACAAGCTGCTCGAAGCGATCGTGCTGCAGGCCGAGCTGCTCGAGCCGCGCGCGGATGCTTCGATTCGCGCGAAGGGCGTCGTGCTCGAGGCGCAGCTCGACAAGGGCCTCGGGCCCGTCGCGACGGTGCTCCTGCAGGAAGGCACGCTGCGCCGCGGCGACATCATGGTCGTGGGCACGCACTACGGCCGCGTGCGCATCATGAACGACGACAAGGGCGAGCAGATCAAGGAGGCCGGGCCGTCGAAGCCCGTGCAGGTGATCGGCCTCTCGGGAGTGCCCGGCGCCGGCGACGTGATGCACGTAGTCGAGTCCGAGCGCGTGGCGAAGGAAATCGTCGATCACCGCCTCGACGAGGAGCGCAAGGAGAAGGCGCCGGCCGCGAAGCCGAAGATCTCGCTCGAGGATCTGTTCGCGGGCGCGGGCGACGGCCCGAAGGAGCTCGCGCTGATCGTGAAGGCGGACGTGCAGGGCTCCGCCGAGGCCATCAGCGCCGCGCTCGGCAAGCTCTCGACCGAGAAGGTGAAGGTGAACGTGATTCACGTCGCCGTCGGCGGCGTGACCGAGAGCGACGTTCAGCTCGCGCAGGCCAGCCGCGCGATCGTGGTCGGCTTCCACGTGCGCCCCGACGCGAAGGCGCGCAAGGCCGCCGAAGGCAGCGGCGTCGAGATCCGCACGTACCAGATCATCTACGAGCTGCTCGACGAGGTGAAGGCGGCGATGGCGGGCCTGCTGCCGCCCACGACGAAGGAGGTCGTGCTCGGCCAGGCCGAGGTGCGCCAGCTGTTCAGCATTGCGAAGGTGGGCACGATCGCGGGCTCCTACGTCACGGACGGCCTCATCCGCCGCGGCGCGACGGGCCGCCTCGTGCGCGATGGCGTGCAGGTGTGGCAGGGCAAGTTCTCGTCGCTCAAGCGCTTCAAAGACGATGCGCGCGAAGTTCAGACTGGTTTCGAGTGCGGCATCGGCCTGGACGGATTCAACGACCTCAAGGTCGGTGACGTCGTCGAGGCGTTCGAGATTGAATCCCGGCCGGCGGAGTTGTAGGGGGCGGCGAGGTTCACTCTTTTCCTTGTTGACTTCGCAAAGCGCTCCGAAGACTCCGCGCTTTGCTGCCCGCTTCGCTTGTGGCCTCGGCCGACCTGCTCGGAGGAGCGTTCGTCAGCGAGGTCGTTCTGGCGCGTGAGCGAACACGTCAAGGCATCGAGGGCGATCGATGTTTGTTGCCGCCGCGAGGGTTGAAGTTCACGTGCACGGCTCGCAGTCGCTGAAGCAAAAGCGGGGCGTGATCAATTCGATCAAGCAGCGGGTTCGGAACGAGTTCAACGTCTCGATCGCCGAGGTGGGCGGGCAGGACACGTGGCAGATCGCCGTGCTCGGGATGGCGGCGGTTTCGGAAGAGGCGCAGGACGCGCGCGTGCGGCTGGAGAAGGCGATCGACTTCATCGCCGGGCTGCATCTCGCGGAAGTGATCGATCAGGAAGTGGAGATTCTGTGACGCGGCGGACGGAGAGGATCGGCGAGCAGATTCGCGGCGAGCTCGCGCGCCTCTTGCACGAGGAGGTGACGGACCCGCGCGTCGGGCTCGTCACGATCACGCGCATCGACGTCGCGCCGGATCTCTCGCACGCGAAGGTCTTCTGGAGCGCACTCGACGCGGTGCCGCACGGCTCGCGCGGCGAGAAGCACTCCGACGCCGAGACCGCGAAGGGCCTCGCGAGCGCCGCGGGCTTCCTGCGCTCGCAGCTCGCCCGCGCTCTCGCGACGAGGCGCGTGCCCGAGCTGCGCTTCGTGCACGACGATTCGGTCGACGCCGGCGCCGAGACGCTGCGGCTGCTCGAGGAGATTCGCCGTGGCAAAGCGTGACGAGAAGGAGCGCCCCGGTCCCATCGGCTTCCTCGCGATCGACAAGCCCGTGGGCTGGTCCTCGCACGACGTCGTCGACGCCGCGCGGCGCTGGCTCGGCACGCGCCGCGTCGGGCACCTCGGCACGCTCGACCCGCTCGCAACGGGCGTCCTGCCCCTCGCGATCCGCGAGGCCACGAAGTTGATTCCGTTCGTGGACCAGGAGCAGAAGGTCTACGCGGGGACGATTCGCCTCGGTGTCACGACCGAGACGCTCGACGGCGAGGGCAAGGTCACGCGTACGCACGAAGGCGCGCTGCCGGGCGAAGCCGCCGTGCGCGCCGCGCTTGCGAGCTTCGAGGGCGAGATCGAGCAGATCCCGCCCATGTACAGCTCGGTCAAGAAGGATGGCGTCCCGCTCTATCGCCTCGCGCGCAAGGGCGAGGAGGTGGAGCGCGAGCCGCGAACCGTGCGCATTCACCGAATCGCGCTGACCTCGTTCACGCTGCCCGACGTCGGCATCGAGGTGGCGTGCTCGCCGGGCACGTACGTGCGCGTGCTCGCGGGCGACCTCGGCGAGAAGCTCGGCTGCGGCGCGTACCTCGCCGGCCTGCGGCGCACCCAGAACGGGCCTTTCGCGATCGCGGACTGCCTCACGCCCGAGCAGTGCGACGCGCTCGCCGCGAACGGCGAGCTCGAGGCGCGCATCCTCACCCCAGCGAAGGTGCTGCCGCTGCCGCAGATCTCGCTCAGCGGCATCCAGGCACGACGCGTGCTGAACGGCGGCGCGATCGCGGCCGCCGAGGCGCGCGGGCCCTACGAGCGCGGCCCGCAGCCAGCGCTCGGCGCGAAGTTCGCGGCCCTCGCACCCAGCGGCGATCTGCTCGCGGTGATGGAGCTGCGTCCGGATCGCAAGTTCTGGCCGCTGCGGGTGTTCCCGCCGGGTGCCTGAGCCGGCGAGCGCCCAGATTCCGATTGCCCGGCCACCCCCCCTCTGTTAGAAACCGCCGCTTCGGAGGTCCGGCCTCCGAGCCTCGAGGAGATCGTTTTGGCGTCTGCAACCGTGATCGAGCAGTTCCGGACTCATGAATCGGACACTGGCTCGCCCGAAGTTCAGGTGGCGCTCCTTTCCAAGCGCATCGACGAGCTGACGAAGCACTTCGAAACGCACGTGAAGGATCACCACTCGCGCCGTGGCCTGCTGAAGCTCGTGAGCCAGCGCCGCCGCCTTCTCGACTACCTCGAGCGCAATGACGCCAATCGCTACCAGGCCCTGGTTTCGAAGCTCGGCCTGCGCCGCTAGGCAAGCGGCGCTCTGCGCCGCCGGCAGCGAGCCGGAGGCGAGCGAAGGGTCGACAGTGGACTCCGAAGCTCGAGACAGCAGGAAGCGTCGCATCGAAGGTTCCCGCCGCTAGAGAAGAAAGGGCGGCACGCTGCTCGCGAGGGTCGAGCAGCACCAACAACAACGAGGCGGCCCGGCCGCGGAACGCGAGATGTGGGAGTCATAGATCCGCGAAGCGAGACTTCGCCGATCCCTGATCCCGCATCCCGTGCCCCTGGATCCCGTCCCCGTCGCCTCACTAGGCGCCGACGACCGCGAAACGCGCGGTGACTCGGTGGAGACGTGTATTTCAATGGCATCTGAATGGTTCAAGGCTGAAACGGTTTCCGTCACGGTTGGCGGAAAAGAGATCACGATCGAGACGGGCCGGCTCGCGAAGCAATCCGCGGGCGCCGCGGTCGTGACGATCGGCGGCTCGGTGGTGCTCACCACGGTGAACACCGCGAAGCCGCGCGAGGGCATCGACTTCTTCCCGCTCTCGGTCGACTTCGTCGAGAAGACGTCGGCCGCAGGCAAAATCCCGGGCGGCTTCTTCAAGCGGGAGGCGCGCCTCTCGGATCGCGAGATCCTGGTCTCGCGCTTCATCGATCGCTCCTGCCGCCCGCTCTTCCCGGACGGTTATCGCGACGAGGTGCAGGTCACCGCGACGGTGCTCGCGGCCGACGGCGTGAATCCGCCCGACATGTGCGGCTTCATCGGCGCCTCCGCCGCGCTGGCGATCTCGCAGATTCCGTTCCTCGGCCCGATCGGCGCCGCGCGGCTCGCGAAGGTCGACGGCAAGCTCGTGCTCTACCCGACTTTCGAGGAGCAGAAGGCGAGCACGCTCGATCTCGTCGCCGCCGGCTCACGCAAGGCGCTGGTGATGGTCGAGGGCGGCGCGAAGCAGGTCTCGGAGCGCGAGGTGCTCGAGGCGCTGCAGCACATCCACGGCGAGATCCAGGCGCTGATCGGCGCGCAGGAAGAGCTCGCGAAGCGCGTGGGCAAGGCGAAGACCGCGGTCGCGGGCCCGCCCGCGGAGAAGGTGCAGGTCGAGGCGCAGGTGAAGGCGCTCGCGGAGGAGCGGCTGCGGGTTGCCGTCGCGATCAAGGAGAAGCAGGCGCGCTACGACGCGATCGCCGCGGTCGAGAAGGACGTGCTCGCGAAGCTCACGACGCCGTATCGCCAAGAGCGCGTCGAGCTCGCCTCCCTCGATCAGGTGGAGGCGCGCCAGTCGGGCCTCAAGCGACTGACGACCCTGACCAAGGACGCGCTGCACGATCTGCGCTCGACCCTGATGCGCGACCGCATCCTCGATCAGGGCGAGCGCATCGACGGGCGCAAGACGACGGACATCCGCCCGATCGCGTGCCAGGTGCGCGCGCTTCCGCGCGCCCACGGCGTCGCGCTCTTCACGCGCGGCGAGACGCAGGCGCTGGTGTACGCGACGCTCGGCAGCGGCGACGACGCGCAGACCATCGACGCGCTGCACGAGCGCAGCTCGAAGCACTTCCTGCTGCACTACAACTTCCCGCCGTTCTCGGTCGGTGAAGTGCGCCCGCTGCGCGGCCCCTCGCGCCGCGACACCGGCCACGGTCACCTCGCCGAGCGCGCGCTCGCGTCGGTGATGCCGAGCATCGACGAGTTCCCGTACACGGTGCGCGTCGTCTCGGAGATCCTCGAGTCGAACGGCTCGTCGTCGATGGCGACGATCTGCGGCGGCACGCTCGCGCTGATGGACGCCGGCGTCCCGATGCGCGCGCCGGTCGCGGGCATCGCGATGGGCCTGATCGAGTCGGGCACGCGCCGCGCGATCCTCAGCGACATCCTCGGCGACGAGGACCACCTCGGCGACATGGACTTCAAGGTCGCCGGCACGCGCGAGGGCATCACCGCGCTGCAGATGGACATCAAGATCGAGGCGGTCGACTGGGCCGTGATGGAGCGCGCGCTCGAGCAAGCCTACGACGCTCGACTCCACATCCTCGACGCGATGGAGCGCGACTCGAAGGACGTGCTGCCCGGCTTCACCGCGCGCACCACGCCGTCCGAGTGGGCGCCGCGCATGGAAGTGATCAAGATCAAGACCGACCGCATCCGCGACGTGATCGGGCCCGGTGGCCGCGTGATCCGCGGCATCCAGGAGATGAGCGGCGCGAAGATCGAGATCGAGGACTCGGGCCGCGTCACCATCTTCGCGCCGAACGGCATCTCGCTGCAGCGCGCGCAGCAGATGGTGCAGGAGCTCACCCAGGAGGCGGAGCTCGGCAAGCTCTACACCGGCAAGGTCAAGCGCATTACCGACTTCGGCGCGTTCGTCGAGATCTTCCCCGGCACCGACGGGCTCGTGCACATCAGCCATCTCGCCGAGGCGCGCGTGAATCGCGTCGAGGACGTGGTGGCCGAGGGCGACGAGATCCTGGTGAAGTGCATCGACATCGACCCGACCGGGCGCATCCGGCTCTCGCGCCGCGAGGCGCTGGCCGAGGCGCTCGCCGCACAGCCTCAGTAACAAGTGGCGGGCGGCGGCGACGTCGTCGTGCCGGTGACGCGAGTCGCGGGCAACGACGACCTGCCGCTGCCGTCGTACGCGAGCGAGGGCGCCGCGGGCCTCGATCTGCGCGCTGCCGTGCGCGAAGCCCTGGTGCTCGCGCCCGGCGAGCGCGCGCTCGTGCCGACCGGCCTGCGCCTCGCGATTCCCGCCGGCTTCGAGGGTCAGCTGCGCGCGCGCAGCGGGCTCGCGCTCAAGCACGGCATCGTGCTTCCGAATGCTCCCGGTACGATTGACGCGGACTACCGCGGGGAGCTCTCGGTGATTCTCTGGAACACGGGCCGCGAGGTGTTTCGCATCGAGCGCGGCGATCGCATCGCGCAGCTGGTCGTGGCTCGCGTGGCGCGCGTCGCGTGGGACGAGCGCGCCGCGGTCGACGGGAGCGAGCGCGGCGCCGGCGGCTTCGGCTCGACGGGCGCGCGATGAGCGAGAGCGCCGCGCAGGATCCGCAGCCCGTGGCGGGCGCTGCGCCGCGTCAGCGCACGAATCTGCAGGAGCGCCTGATCACCGCGGGCATCCTGGTCCCGCTCGTGTGCGGTGTGGTCGCGCTCGGCGGCTGGTGGCTCTTGCTGATGATCCTCGTGATCACGGCGATCGCGATCAACGAGTTCTATCACCTGATCGAGGCGAAGGGCGCGGTGCCCGTGCGCGGCGTCGGCACCGCGGCGGCGCTCGCGCTGCCGCTCGTCGCGTACATCGGCAGCGAGTACCTCGCGACTGTGCTGCTCAGCGCGGTGTTGTTGGGGCTGATGATCGCGCAGCTGCGCAAGAAGCAGATCTCGGAGTCGCTCGCGAGCATCAGCGAGACGTTCTTCGGCGTGTTCTACGTGGGCTGGCTGCTCTCGCACGCGATCGTGCTGCGCGAGTTCAAGATGTCGGTCGCCGGGCGCTGGGGCGGCGCCGTCGCGCGCGAGATGCACGACGACGTCGGCGGCTTCTACCTGTTCTTCGTGATCGCGGTGGTCATCTTCGGCGACATCGGCGCGTACTTCACCGGCCGCAAGTACGGGCAGCGCAAGCTCGCGCCCGAGGTATCGCCGAACAAGACGATCGAGGGCGCTTACGGCGCGATCGCCGCCGGCATCGCGATGGCAGCGCTGCTGAAGGCGGGCTTCGATTGGGTCGCGCCCGAGCTCTCGGAGGAGCTCAGCTGGCTCGCGGTGCTGCTCATCGCGCCCGTGCTGGCGGTGGTGGGTATCGTCGGAGATTTGGTCGAGTCGCTGCTCAAGCGCGATGCGCAAGTGAAGGACACGGGCACGCTGCTGCCGGGAACGGGCGGGGTGCTCGATCGCATCGACTCGAACCTGCTCGGCATTCCCGTCATGTATTACTTCCTGCTCGCGTACACGTACTTCAACAGTGTCTCGCCCCGCATCGCGCCTTAGCTGAACCTCGAACTCTCGCCGCTGGAGATCGCATGTTCGCGCCGAAGGACATCTCCGAAGTCGCCGCGCTGAAAGAAGCGGAGCGCTTCAAGGACGAGTGCGGAATCGTCGGCATCCACGGCCACGCCGAGGCGTCGAACATCGCCTACCTCGCGCTCTACGCGCTGCAGCATCGCGGGCAGGAGAGCGGCGGCATCGTCTCGACGCAGGGGGGCGAGCAGTTCGTGCACCGCGGCATGGGCTACGTCGCGGACGTGTTCACGGAGAAGGTGCTCGCGCGGCTGCCCGGCCGTCACGCGATCGGGCACGTGCGCTACTCGACCACGGGTGCGAGCACGCTGCGCAACGCGCAGCCGTTCTGCGCGAACACCGACGGCGGACCGGTCGCGATCGCGCACAACGGCAACCTCGTGAACGCCACCGCCGTGCGCCGCGAGCTCGAGGGCCGCGGCGCGATCTTCAGCACCACGTCCGACAGCGAGGTGATCGTCCACCTGCTCGCGCGCTCGCGCGAGACTTCGCTCGAGGATCGCCTGATCGACGCGCTCACGCGCGTGAAGGGCGCGTTCTCGCTGGTGATGCTCACGCACGACGCGCTCATCGCGGTGCGCGACGCGAACGGCTTCCGTCCGCTCGTGCTCGGGCAGCTCGACGGCGCCTGGGTCGTCGCGAGCGAGACCTGCGCGCTCGACTTGATCGGCGCCACGGTCGTCAGGCACCTCGACGCCGGCGAGATGATCGTCGTGCGCCGCGGCCGCGTGCGCTCGCTGCGCCCGTTCCAGCGCCCGACGCGCGAGTCGTTCTGCATCTTCGAATACATGTACTTCGCGCGGCCCGATTCGAACTTCCCGGGCAGCAACGTCTACTTGTTCCGCAAGTCGCTCGGGAAGCTGCTCGCTCGCGAGCACCCGGCTGAAGCGGATCTCGTGGTGCCGCTGCTCGATTCCGGCAGTGCAGCCGCGCTCGGCTTCTCCGAGGAATCGGGCATTCCCTACGAGACGGCGATCATTCGCAACCACTTCGTGGGCCGCACGTTCATCGAGCCGGCGCAGTCGATCCGCAACTTCGGCGTGAAGGTGAAGCACAACGCGATCCGCGGCGTGCTCGACGGCAAGAGCGTCGTGCTCGTGGACGACTCGATCGTGCGCGGCACGAGCATGCTCAAGATCTCGAACATGATGCGCGCGGCGGGCGCGGCGAAGGTGCACGTGCGCATCGCGGCGCCGCCCACGATCCGCCCGTGCCACTACGGCATCGACATGCCGACGCGCGCGGAGCTGATCGCCAGTAACAAATCCGTGGACGAGATCCGCGCGGCGATCAGCGCCGACTCGCTCGGCTACCTCTCGCTCGACGGCCTGCGCGGCCTCGGCAAGAAGCTCGAGCAGGGCCACTGCGACGCCTGTTTTTCCGACGAGTACCCGGTCCCGATCGCGGGCGCCGAGGACGTGCCGCAGCTCTCGCTCTTCCGCTCGGTGGAGGAAGAGCCCGCAGACCCCGAGGTCGAGTAGGCGCGGATGGAGCGCAAGCGCAGCGCGCAGCGAGGCGGAGCCGAGCGGAGTCCAATGCGCAAGCAAAGCGCGCAGCGAGGCGAAGCCGAGCGAAGTCAACCCGGCAGGCGCTGGATCGGCGTGACGACCTACCGCCGCGAGAGCGAGGGGCGCGAGCGCTTCACGCTGCCGGCGGCGTACGTGAATGCCGTGCGCGAAGTCGGCGGCGTCGCGGTGCTGCTCGCGCCCGGCGAGGCCACGCCCGAGGAGCTGCTCGCGCGCCTCGACGGCCTCGTGCTCTCGGGTGGCGGCGACCTCGACCCGCAGTTTTCGCGCGCCGAGGAGCACGCCAGCGTGTACGGCACCTGCCCCGAGCGCGACGCCTTCGAGATCGCCCTCGCTCGCGCCGCGGTGGCGCGCGACCTCCCGACGCTCGCGATCTGCCGCGGCCTGCAAGTGCTGAACGTGGCGCGCGGCGGGACGCTCCACGCACATCTCCCGGACGTGGTGGGCGACGAAGTTGCGCATCGCTCGAGCCAGGTCGAGGCGACCTCGCACCCGGTGAGCATCGAGGCCTGCTCTGACCTCGCCGACGCCCTCGGAGGCGAGGCGCTCGCGAGCGTGCCGTCCTGGCACCACCAAGCCATCGCGCAGCTCGGGGATGGGCTCACGCCGATCGCCTGGGCGGCGGACGGCGTGATCGAGGCGGTCGAGCTCGTGGGAGCGCGCCGGCTGACCGCGGTTCAGTGGCACCCGGAGCTCGACATGGCGCCGGGCGCCGCGGGCCGCAGGCTCTTCGAGCAGCTCGTTCGCCGCTGACCCTGCGCGCAGGATGCACTTCGGGCTGCGTAGCCCGATACAGGCCGACCGCAGTCAGGCCGATGTGATCTGCGGATGGTGCCCCTGGGCGGGGCACGTCCTGGGGGCGAGATGCAGCGGCTGAGACATGCGTTCGACACGCCCGCAGCGCTCGCTGCGGAGTTCGAGCGCAACATCTCGAAGGGCGGTGCCCAGCTCGTGGCGAGCGAGGACCTCGAGCCGCGCTCGTTCGTCGACGTCGAGTTCGCCTTCAAGTGGCGCCCCGACACGCTCGTGCTCGCCGCGGAAGTGATCTTCTCGGGCGGCGGGCAGGTGGCCGTGCAATTCCAGAAGTCCGCCCCGGACTTGCGCACGGAGTTCGCGCCGTTCCTGGGCGAGCGAGCTTCGCCTAACAAGCTCGATTCCGGGTCGCGCGAGCCCGACGACGCGGCGCTTCCGCCATCGCCGGATCCGCGGGCGAAGACGGTGCTGCGCGTTCAGAGCACGGAGCAGGCGGGGTCGCAAGCGCTGCATCGCGATCCGCTCGCGAGCGTCGCCGATCGCCGCCGCTCGGGCCGCGCGGTCGCGCGCGTTCCCGCGCGCATGCAGACCGGTGGCGTCAGCCTCGACGGGCGCACGCGCGATCTCTCCGAGACGGGCGTGCTCATCTCGGGCGACGCCAGCGATCTCCCGCTCGGCGAGAGCGTCGACATCGAGCTGCAGCATCCGAAGAGCGGCGAGCGCATCGCGGTTCGTGGCCGCGTGTCGCGCCACGTCGAGACCGATGGCACCGTCGCCGCGGTCGGCGTGGAGTTCGAGATGCCCGAGGAGCGCGCGGGAGAGCTGCGCGACGTCGTGAGCGACGTGACGCGTGCGGAGGCGGAGCGCACGAAGTCGGGCATCAGCGGCCGCATCGAAGAGCTCGGCGCCGCGAGCCTGCTGCAGATGCTCGGGCAGTCGTCGCCGCAGGGCACGCTCACCGCGACGCACGGCGCCGAGGAGGCCACCGTGGCGTTCGAGAACGGCGCGATCCGCTACGCGCTGCTCGGACGGCTGCGCGGAACGAAAGCGCTCGCGCGCATGCTGAAGTGGGAGACGGGCACGTTCTCGTTCTACAAGCACGTGGACGCGATCAGCGACGAGCCCGCGCCGATTCAGCTGCAGCACGCGCTGCTCGAGGCCGCGCGCCAGGTCGACGAAGCCGCGCGCAGCAAGCCGCTCGACATGAAGGCGCGCTACCGCGTCGACGCGAGCGAGCTCGCGAGCGCGGGCGCCCTCACGAAGCTCGAAGAAGCGATCGTTGACCTCGCCGGCGCCGCGCTCACCGTGCGGCGCATGATCGACATCATCCCGGATGCCGACGCGCGCGTGGTGGAGTCGATTCGGGGGCTCGTGGATCGCGGGGTGTTGGTGCCGAAGTAGAGGCGGCGAGGCGTGCACGCGCGCGTCGGCATCCGTTCGCGACGCACGTTCTGGCTGGGTGTGGCGGGGCAGTGGGGTTCGCGGTTGTTGGGGGTGGTCAGGCGACTTCGAGGGCGTCGCGACTCTCCTTGTTTACTTCGCAAACCGCGTCGAAGACTCCACGGTTTGCTGCGCGCTTCGCTTGCGGCCTCGGCCGACACGCTCGGGAGTAGCGTTCGACTTCGAGGTTCTTCTGGCGTTCGCTGCGGCGCGGAAATGCAACGAGGTGTTGCAGTGCGCGTCGCCGCCTCGGTGCATTGCCGTGTTGAGGAAGTGTGCGTGCGACCTCGAAGTCGAACGCTCCTGCCCAGCGAGTCGGCCGAGGCCGCAAGCGAAGCGCGCAGCTTTCGGCGGAGTCTCCGGGGCCGAAAGCGAAGTAAACAAGGAAAGAAGCGGGCATCTCGAAGCACCGATGCGGCTCGGTCGTCGCTCGCCTCGCGGTTCCTTGACGAGCACGGCGCACGGCCCGCTACTCCGCGCGGCGGATCAGCGTGTCGCGCGCAGAAGACGCGCGCGCGGGGTGATCGAGGTTGAAGTTGAGGCCGCGGCTTTCTTTGCGGCGCACGGCGCACTCGATCACGAGCTCGGCGACGATGGCGAGGTTGCGCAGCTCGACGAGGGGCGGGGTGAGCTTGAAGTTCCAGTAGTACTCGTTGATCTCTTCGCGCAGCAGCGCGATGCGGCGCTGAGCGCGCTCGAGGCGCTTGTCGCTGCGCACGATGCCGACGTAGTTCCACATGAAGCGGCGGATCTCGTCCCAGTTCTGGGTGATGACGACCGCTTCGCTGCTCTCGGTGGCGTCGCCCTCGCTCCACGGCTCGACGTGCGGCGCGCGCGTCGGCAGGTCGGGCAGGCGGCGCAGCGCTTCGGTCGCGGCAGCTTGCGCGAAGACCACGCCTTCGAGCAGCGAGTTCGAGGCGAGGCGGTTCGCGCCATGCAAGCCGGTGCAGGTGACCTCGCCCGCAGCGAACAGATTCTCGATGTCGCTCTCGCCGTGCAGGTTCGTGACGACGCCGCCGCAGCAGTAGTGCGCGGCGGGCACGACGGGGATCGGCTGCTTCGTGATGTCGATGCCGAACGCGAGGCAGCGCTCGTAGATGTTCGGGAAGCGCTGGCGCACGAAGTCGTCCGGCTTGTGCGTCACGTCGAGCAGCACGTAGTCGTCGCCGCTGCGCTTCAGCTCGGAGTCGATCGCGCGCGCCACGATGTCGCGCGGCGCGAGGTCCTTCATCGCGTGGTAGCGAGGCATGAACGCCTCGCCGCCCATCGTGCGCAGGATGCCGCCTTCGCCGCGCACGGCTTCCGTGATCAGGAACGACTTCGCCTGCGGGTGGAACAGGCACGTCGGGTGGAACTGGAAGAACTCCATGTTCGCGAGCGTGGCGCCTGCGCGATACGCCATCGCCATGCCGTCGCCCGACGCGATGTCGGGGTTGCTCGTGTAGAGGTAGACCTTGCCGGCGCCGCCCGTCGCGAGAAACGTGATGCGCGAGAGGAAGCGCTGCACGACGCCGCGTTCGGCATCCAGCACGTAAGCGCCGAGCGCGCGATTCGGGCCTGCGACTCCGGCGCGCTGCGTGGTGAGCAAGTCGACTGCGCAGTGGTTCTCGTAGAGCGCGATGTTCGGGTGTGCGCGCGCGCGGGCGAGCAGGGCGCGCTCGATCTCGCGGCCGGTCGCGTCCCGGTGGTGCAGCACGCGGCGCTTCGTATGGCCGCCCTCTTGCCCCACCGCGAAGGCGCCGCCGCTCGCGCGGTCGAACTCGACGCCGAGCTTCAGCAGCGCGTCGATCGTGGCCTGTCCGCGCTCGACCACGAAGCGCACGACGTCCTCACGGCAGAGCCCGGCCCCGGCCTCCAGCGTGTCGCGCACGTGCGCCTCGACGCTGTCGTCGGGCGCGACCACGGCGGCGATGCCGCCCTGGGCCCAGTTCGTGGCCGAGTCCGCGGCGGCCTTTTTCGTGACGATCGCCACACGGCCGTGCTCGGCCACCTGCAGCGCATAGAACAGGCCCGCGATGCCGCTGCCGAGCACGAGGAAATCGCTTTGGAGCAGTTCGTCGTTGCCCGCCAAGTTGCCGCCCGCTGAGTCCCCGCTCAGGCGAGCGCGGCCTCGCGCCGATACGCCCAGACGAGATGGACGCAGCATATCCCGCGAGACGAAGCCGAGTCAGCGCCGCGCTCTGCGCTCTGACGCTCGCCCTGCTGTCGCTCGCGCCGAGTGCGTCGAGCGCGCGCGGCTCGCTCTACAAGTACGTCGACAAACGCGGCGTCGCGCACTTCACGAACGCGCAGTGGGACCAGCGCTACTCGCGCGTGAAGTTGACGCAGAAGATTCAGCTGCCCGATGCGATCGAGTTCAAGCCCCACGAGCGCGCGCGCGCCTTCGACCCGATGGTCGAGCGCGTCGGCCTCGAGCACGGCGTTCCGCCGGCGCTCGTGAAGGCCGTGATCCACGCCGAGAGCGCCTTCAACGCTCGCGCCGTGTCGCACAAGGGCGCGATGGGCTTGATGCAGCTGATGCCCGCGACCGCGAAGTCGCTCGGCGTGAGCCAGCCGTTCAACAGCGAGCAGAACGTCGACGGCGGAACCCGCTACCTGCGCGAGATGCGCGAGCGCTTCGGCAACTGGACGATGGCGCTCGCCGCCTACAACGCCGGGCCCGAGGCCGTGGCGAAGCACCGCGGAATTCCGCCGTATCGCGAAACGCAGAAGTACGTGCGGCGTGTTCTGACTTACTATCGCCAGTACCACCCGCAATTCGCCGCTCGCTGATGCTGCGCGCGGCGCCCCCCGGAGCCGCGCCTTTGGCCGACGCACACGAGCGCGAAGAGCTCTGGAACCTGCCCAACACGATCACGATCGGCCGCCTGGCCGTGCTCCCCGTGCTCGCCGCGTTCCCGTGGTTTCCAAGCGACGACGCAGCGCGGATCGTGGGCTGGCTCTTCATCCTCTCGGCGGTCGGCGACCTCGTGGACGGTTACATCGCCCGCTCGCAGGGCTCGATCACGAGCATCGGGAAGCACCTCGATCCCCTCGCGGACAAGCTCACCACCGCCACCGCGCTGATCGCGTTGCTGGCGATGGACCGCATCCCCGGCCCGTGGGGAGCGGCGGCGGTCAGCGTGATCATCGGCCGCGAGATCGCCGTGACGGGCCTTCGCAGCTTCGGGGCGGAGTACGGCGCGGTCATGGCGGCGGAGTGGCCGGGCAAGCTCAAGACCGTCTTCCAAAACGTCGCGGCGGGCTTTTTGCTGTTCCCGAACGGGACGTTGCACCTGCCGAATCACGCAATTGGCCTGTCACTTCTCGGCCTTGCCGTGGTACTCACTCTCTGGTCGGGCTGGGGCTACTTCGCGGCGTTCTTTGGTCGTGCGCGGGGGCTGCCGATGAAGCCCGGCGACCACCCGGGGGAGTGATGACGCGGCTAGAGGAGCTGAAGGGGAAGATCGACGCGCGCGAGGCGCGCATCGGCGTGATCGGGCTCGGGTACGTGGGCCTGCCGCTCGCGCTCGAGTTCGCGAAGGCGGGCTTCCGCGTCACCGGGTTCGACTTGGACGGCGAGAAGATTCGTGTGCTCAGCGGCGGCGGCTCGTACATCGAGGACGTCGCCGCGGGTGATCTCGCCGAGGTGGTGAAGGCGGGCCGCTTTGCGGCCACCACCCAGTTCACCGCGCTGGCTCAGATGGACGTGATCAACGTGTGCGTGCCCACGCCGCTCACGAAGACCAAGGACCCCGACGTCTCGTTCATGCTGCGCGCGGTCGAGGAGATCGGGAAGCGCCTGCGCAGCGGCCACCTCGTGATCCTCGGCAGCACGACCTATCCGGGCACCACGAAGGAGCTCTACGTCCCGCACCTCGAGGGCTCCGGGCTGAAGTGCGGTGTCGACTTCGGCGTCGCGTTCGCGCCGGAACGCATCGATCCTGCGAACAAGAAGTTCAAGGTGCGCGAAGTGCCGAAGGTGGTGGGCGGCGAGACGCCGCTCGCCGGTGAGCTCGCCTGTCAGGTGTTCGCGACGGTGTTCGACAAGGTCGTGCCCGTCACGTCGACGCAGGCCGCCGAGATGGTGAAGCTGCTCGAGAACACGTTCCGCGCGATCAACATCGGCCTCGCGAACGAAGTCGCGCTGATGTGCGACCGCCTCGGCCTCGACGTGTGGGAAGTGATCGATGCCGCGGCGACCAAGCCGTACGGCTTCATGAAGTTCACGCCCGGCCCCGGCCTCGGCGGCCACTGCATCCCCGTCGATCCGACCTATCTCAGCTGGAAGATGAAGGCGCTGAACTTCACCGCGCGCTTCATCGAGCTCGCCACCGACGTGAACGGGCACATGCCCGAGTACGTGGTCGAGAAGATCACGTCGCTGCTCAACGAGGAGCGGCAGTCGGTCAACGGGGCGAAGCTGCTGCTGCTCGGCGTCGCGTACAAGGCGGACGTGTCCGACGTGCGCGAGTCGCCGGTGCTCGACATCTCGAAGCTGCTGCTCGAGCGCGGCGGCGACGTGCGATACCACGACCCGCACGTGCCCGAGATGAGGATCGAGGGCCACACGCTGAATAGCGTCGACCTCACGGACGAGCAGATCTCCGGCGCCGACCTCGTCGTGATCCTCACCGACCACACGAGCATCGATTACGGCCGCGTCGTGCGCCTCGCGCATCGCGTGTACGACACGCGCAACGCGACGAAGGCCGTGAAGGACGGCCGAGAGCGCGTCCGAAAGCTCTGAACCGGAGCCGACTCGCCTAGACGCCTCCGGGGCCGTCGCCTAGAGTGCCCTGTCTTCGCGCGAGTAGCTCAGTTGGTAGAGCACCACCTTGCCAAGGTGGACGTCGCCGGTTCGAATCCGGTCTCGCGCTCCAAGATTCCGAAGGGCTGTCGGGCAGTTACGCCGACGGCCCTTCGTCTTTGCGCGACGCTCCCGGCAGGGAGTTGCTTTGTCCTTTGATCGTGGCGAGTGCCAACCCGAGGACGAGGCCGGCGACGCGCCAAGGACCGTCGCCGCGTCGCGCGACATCCCCAACGGAGCTTCTGGCAGGCTCGCCCGATCGACCGGCTCGAGGCCTCCACCCCCATGGCTCCCAACGGCGACAGCGAGCTCCCAGTCCGCGACCTTGGACAAGAGCGAGCGATACCTCTCTTCGAGCTGCTCCAATTGCAACGCGAACACCCGTTTTATCCCAGCCTCGCTCGTTTCGCTTTCGAGCGCCGTGGAGCGTACGAGGAGTTCGCGTTCGGCGCTCTCCAGCTCAGCTCTGAGAAAATCGTTGGTGTACATCCGCCGCGAACCGTCATCTGCCGAAACCCTCGCGATGATGATTGACGCCAGCCTGTTCGCAGTCTCCCGCGCCTTTTCCGGATCCGTGGAGATGGCGGCGACGCGGACTGTGGTGGCCCCGACGACTTGAACTTCGACGTCTTCCCGCATCCGTTCGACTACATGCTCCATCGGCATCCGCTGCACGTCCGAGGGATACAGCTGGAGCTCGTCGATGATTAGGGCGAGCTCACTCCGGGTGAAATCAAATGGCGCGCCTTGCAGGAGATCGTCCGCCGAGCTCGCGATTCGAACGGGTGACAGGGCCTCCTCCGACAGGAGTGGATCCGCGACCGCGAGTATCGCCTCCGAGCGGTACCGCTTCGGCAGATGGGGCCACGCGAAGAACGATGCGGCTGCCAACACCGCGGCCGGACCGAGGACTCGCCAGCTCTTACCTAACATCGTGGGTCCCCCTCATCTAGGACGTGCTGCCAACGACCAGGAACGAGCCTAGGCGACCGCCTGAGTCATTCGCGCGCGCTTTCTCGCGCCCGCGAGGCAACAAGAGTACGAGCGAGTCGCGCGGCGAGGTTTGGATCTGAACGCACGCCCCGCCCAACCAGTGGATGCACGGCAGCGCGGCATCCGGAGACGACTCGACGCCGCCCTCACTCTCCCAGCAGCCGCAGCGCATTCCCCGCCGCCTGCCGCACGCGCGGGTCGGGGTGGGAGAGCAGGGGCTGAACGTAGATCACGGTGCTCTCGTCGCCGGCGAACTCGAGGGAGTCGAGCACTTCGATCACGACCTCGGGCTCGGGGTCGTCGAGCGCGCTGACGAGCGCCTGCACGGCGGCGAAGTCCTCGCTCTCCTCGAGGCTCACGGTCGTCGCGGCACGCACGCGCGGGTCGGGGTCGTGCTCGAGCGCATTCATCAGGGCGGTGAGGCCCGCGCCCTCGGCTTCGAGCGCGAGCGCGGCGCGCACGCGCTGCTCGGGGTCGGCGTCCTTCAGCTGCGCGAGCGCGTCCTCCTCGCTGAGCGACTCGCTCGCGTCGCCGTGCTCCTTCAGCGCGCGCTCGAGCGCGTCGCCGATTTCGCCCGGGCGCAGCGCGCCTTCGGGAAGGTTCGCGCTCGTGCGCGGTGCTCCCACGACGAGCTTCGCGAGCCGGTGTGCGCCGTCCTCGTTCGACCACTCGGCGCGATACTCGAACTCGCCGACGAGCAGCGGCAGCGCGAGCTCGAGCGGCTGCGCTTCGAGGCGCAGCGTGAGCGCGGGCCAATCGCCGGGCGCGGCCTCGAGCACGAAGCCCGCTTTCTGCGCGAGCTCTTCCAGCAGTGGGCGCCGCGGCGCATCGAACGCTTCGACGCTGAGCGCACTCGCTTCGAAACGCAGCGTGTAGGTCCCAGCCGGAATCCACACGCGCTGCGGCGGAACCTGCGACGGCGGAACCTCCGGCTGCGCGGGCGCAGCCGCGGGCTCGGCGACCGGCGAGCGCTCCTCCTCGCCGCCGCAGTGAAGCGACAACAGCAGAGCGAGGGCGAGCGCGCTGCGCTTCACGGCGCGTTCGTCGTGTCCGTCCAGCTGCCGCGTTCGATCGCCTTTTAGCTGCCCGTGCCCGGGCCGAGCGGCGACGTGCCCGTGCCGCTCGCGTAGAGCTTCACCTTCGCGCGCGTCTTGCGCTTGTTCAGCTTGAGGTCGAAGTGCGTGACGCTCACGCTGGTGAGCGTCACCGGCGTGCCACCGCAGACGAAGGTCGCCCAGGACTCGAGCGCGGCGTCGAAGATCGCCTTGCTCGGTGCATCGAACGAGAGGCGGAAGATTCGGCTGCTCGCGCCCTGCGCGGTCGCGCTGCCGGTGAGGGCGGGCGTGCCGTTGCCAGGCGTCTGCGCGCTGAAGCCGTTGCCGCTCAGCACCCAATCCGCGTTCACTGCCTGGCGATTCTTTCGGCACTCCGGCTTCACCTTGATGCGCGCGGTCCCGCTGAGCGAGCCATTGCCGCTCGCCTGCGCGAGGGCCGAAGTCGCCGCGAACAGCAGCACCAGAACCAAACCCAACTTCCGCATGATCGTTCCTCCAAAGGGGCACGAGGGTCATCGGCGCGCGCCGATCGGTCAACCCGGAACGCGGTTTTGCGAGCCTTCGCCAGCCCGCAGCGCACGCGATTGCTGCCGGTATCTTGCGCGCCCGTGAAAGCCGACGAGCTGTTCTCGCGCCCGCTGCGCTCGCTCGACGAGCCCGCAGACCTCTCCGCATCGCAGCTGCTCGTGCTCTCGTTCCTCGGCCTCGTGACGGTGGGCTGGCTCGGCTTTCTCTTCCTGCCCGGCCTTTACGAGGGCGAGCCGCTGGGCTGGGTCGACGCGCTCTTCATCTCCGCGAGCGCGGTGTGCGTGACCGGCCTCACGACGATCGACGTGCCGAACGTGCTCTCGTTCTGGGGCGAGCTCTGGCTGCTCGCGCTGATTCAAGCCGGCGCGCTCGGCATCCTCACTTTCGCTGCGCTCGTCGTCGCTGCCGTAGGCAGGCGCTCGGGCCTCGACGTGCAGGAGGCCACCAGCGACTTCTCCGCGATCCTGCCGACCGGCTCCGCGCGCCAGATGCTCTGGACGATCATCGGCTTCACGCTCACGGTCGAGGCGATCGGCGCCGCCGCGCTGTTCGCGCAGTGGTACGGCGACTTCGGCCCCGCGCGCGGCGCGTGGCTCTCGGTCTTCCACGCGGTCTCGGCGTTCGGAAACGCGGGCTTCTCGCTGTTCTCCGACAACCTGATGGGCCAGCAGAGCCGGCCGCTCGCGCTGCTCACGATCGGCGCCTTGATCGTCGCGGGCGGTCTCGGCTTCCCGGTGATTCAGGATTTGCGCATGCGCGCGCGCGACAAGCGCCGCCGCCTCACCACGCACACGCGCCTCGCGGTGGGCGCGACCCTCGTGCTCGTGCTCGGCGGCGCCGGCTTCTTCTTGTTCTTCGAGTGGAATCGCGAGCTCGCGACGATGGGCTTCGTGGATCGCGTGGCGAACGCGCTCTTCATGTCGATCACGCCGCGCACCGCCGGCTTCAACACCGTCGACTACGACGGCATCACGAACGCGTCCTTGTTCCTCACGTTCGTGCTGATGTGGATCGGCGGCGCGCCCGCGTCCACGGCCGGCGGCGCGAAGGTCACGACCGCGACGCTGCTCGCGCTCGTGCTGTGGGCGCGGCTCAAGGGCGACGCGACGGTGTCGATCGCCGGCCGCACGATTCCGGCGGAGACCGTGAACCGCGCGACCGGTCTCGCGGTGGGCATGGTGCTGATCCTGATGGCGTTCCTCACGCTGCTGGTCGCGTTCGAGCCGGCGCTGGATCCGGCGGCCGAGCGCACGCAGCTCGTGCGCCTCGCGTTCGAGGTCCAGAGCGCGCTCAGCACCGTCGGCCTCTCGATGAATCTCACGCCGGCGCTCGCGGACGGCAGCAAGCTCACGCTCGTGGTGGTGATGCTGCTCGGCCGCGTCGGCCCGCTCGCCGTGCTGGGCGCGATGGCGCTGCGCTCCCACCGCACGGTGTGGCGCTACGCGCACGAAGACATCTTGATCGGATAGTCGTTAGGAGAACGCGATGCGAGTCTTGCTGGTGGGTTTCGGGGCGTTCGGGCTCTGGTTCGCGCGCACGTTGCGCGAGACCGGGCACGAAGTCGTCGCGATCGAGCGCGACGGCGCGCTGGTCGACCGCTACGCCGAGTGGGCCGACCGCGCGATCATGGGCGACGCCACCGACCCCGCCGTGCTCACGCGCGCGGGCGCGCGCGAAGTCGACGCCGCGGTGATCGGCACCTCGGAGGCGCTCGCGACGACGATCCTCACCACGGTCGCGCTGCGCGATCTCGGGGTGAAGGCGATCTACGCGAAGGTGCGCAGCGAAAACGAGGCGCGCGCGCTCGAAGGCCTCGACATCACCGAGGCCGTGTTCCCCGAGCGCGAGGCCGCGTTCCGCCTCGCGCACCGCATCGCGACCAGCAGCGTGCTCCAGTACACGCCGATCGCCCCGGGCTACTCGGTGCAGGAAATGGCGATCCCGAACGACTGGGTGGGCAAGTCGATCCTCGCGATCGACCCGCGCACGCGCCTCGGCGTGCAGGTCATCGCCGTGCGCGACGCGCTCACCGGCGAGTTCAAGCTACCGCCGGATCCCACGGCGCTGCTCAAGCCCTCGGACTCGCTCGTGCTCGCGGGTGGCGACGAGACGCTCGCCGATCTGGCGAAGGGCTGAGCGGGCAAGCACGCAGCGAATCGCGATGACGGACGCGACGCGAATTCCGATGTTTCGCCGCGAGCGCGAGCTCGAAGCCAGGCACATCGATCAGCTCGGCCACGTGAACAACCTCGCGTGGATTCGCCTCACGCTCGAGCTCGCCGATGCGCACGCCAGCGCGCTCGGCTGCGGCTACGAGGCGCTGCGCGCGCGCGGCTTCGTGTGGGTCGTGCGCCACCAAGACCTGCACTACGAGCGCAGCGCGTTCCTCGGCGAACGCCTGCGCGAGACCACTTGGGTCAGCGAGCTGCGCGGCGCGCGCAGCCTGCGCCACACGCGCCTGCGGAGCGAACGCGGCGAGCTGTGCTTCGCCGCGAACACCGAGTGGGCGTTCGTGGATGTCGCGAAGCTCCGCCCGCGCCGCGTCCCGCCGGACATCCTCGCCGCGTTCGATCTGGTGAGCCTCGCCGAGGGCGAGGCGGCGGAACGCGCTTAGCTCGAAGCGCGCGCAGCCGGCGGGGCTGGCGCGTCGGGGAGGTCCTCGATGCTCGCCGGCGGCGCCGGCTCGAGCGTGCGCACGCCGCGCGAAATCTGCGCGTTCAGCTCCTGCGTCAGCTGCGCCTGCGCGCGCGCGACGTCGCTGCGCTTCTCCTCGCCAAACGAGGCGCTAGCGACCAACACGAACACCAACGACACGAAGCCGACGCAACGCATGCGATCTCCCTCAGGCGCGCGCGTCTTATCGGCCCGAGCGAGATCCAACATGTGACGCCCATAACAACTTTCTCACGCACCCCACGCGCATCTCCATGCCAAGCAAGCGCAACGAGCACGCAAATCAACGCGAACCCCTCGCAGCCGCAAAGTGCCTCGACGCCCGAAACGCCCGCCCGCATTGCCGCGCCGAGACAACCCCAGAACGACCCCGCTGACGAACGCTCCACCCAAGCAGGTCGGCCGAGGCCGCAAGCGAAGCGCGCAGCATCGGGCGAGTCTTCGAGCCCGATGCGAAGTAAACGTGGAGAAAGCGCGGACCTCGGTCACTCGAATGCGCGAGGCATCCGCATGTTCAAGCCCACCAGCCCCCCGTTCACGCCAACGATCTCGCCCGTCACGTACCCCGACGCCGCCGACGCGAGGTAGAGCGCGCACGCCGCGATGTCGGTGGCACGTCCGAGTCGCGCCATCGGCGTCATCTTCACCATCGCGTCCTTGATCTCGGGCGTGAGCACCGTGGCGAGCGCGTCGGTCTCGACCGAGCCCACCGCGATCGCGTTCACGCGCACGCGCGGCGCGAAGTCCTGCGCGAGCTCTTGCGTCATGAACGAGAGCGCCGCCTTCGCGGTTCCGTACGCGACGAAGCCCGCGGCGTGGTTACGGCCCGCGACCGAGGAGATGTTGATCACGCTGCCGCTACCCGCGGTCTCCACCATCTTCGGGACCGCGAGGCGCGTCAGCAGGAACGCGGTAGTGACGTTGAAGCGGAAGGCCGCCTCGAACTCGCGCTCGCTCGTGCGCAGCGCGGCCTTCGGCGGCGAGCCGCCCGCGTTGTTCACGAGCACGTCGATGCGACCGAGCTCACGGACCGCGCGCGCGACGAGGTTCTCGAGCTGCTCGCGCTGCATCACGTCGCACGCGACCGCGAGCGCGCGGCCCCCGCGCTTCACCACCTCGTTCGCGGTGTCGTCGATGTCGGCCTGCGTGCGCGCCGCGGCGACGACGTTCGCCCCGGCCTCGGCGTACGCGAGGGCGATCGCGCGCCCGATGCCCTTGCCGGCGCCGGTCACGATCGCCGTCTTCCCGTCGAGGCGGAACAGGTCGAGGATCACGCGGGTCTCCTCCGGGATTAGGGCTTCGGCGGCAGCGGGAAGAACGCGCTCGTGCGGCGCTGATACTCCGCGTACTCCGGGCGGCGTTTCCCGATGCTGCGCTCGAGCAGCGCGACGCCCGACACGCGCAGCAGCAGGAACGTCATCAGCGCAGGCGAAAGCGCGGTCAGCCAGCCGTGCGGCGTCGAGAGCGCGACGAGGAAAAGCCCCCAGTGCGCGACGGCGTCTCCGAAGTAGTTCGGGTGGCGCGTGTAGCGCCAGAGGCCGCGGTCCATCACGCGCCCGCGATTCGCGGGATCCGCCTTGAAGCTCGCGAGCTGCGCGTCGCCGATCGACTCGAACGCGAGGCCGAACGCGAAGACGAGCGCGCCCAGGGCATCGAGGGCGCCGAGCGCCGCTCCGCCAGGCGCCGCCGCGCCGACCTGAACCGGTAGCGACACGATCCACTGCAGCACGCCCTGGAAGGTGAACACCGTCGCGAGGGAGATCAGCGGGAAGCGCTTCCCCCAATAGCGGCGCATCGCCTGATAACGCGGGTCCTCGCCGTGGCCCGTGTTGCGCCACCCGAGATAGCCGCCGAGGCGCAGCGCCCAGAGCGCGCACAGCGCGACGAGCAGCACGCCGCGCGGGTGCGCCGCGCCCGCGCTGAGCCAGGCGACACAGCCGCCGAGCGCGATGCCGGGCCCCCACCAGATGTCGACGATGCTGGCGTTGCGCAAGGCGAGCGACAGCAGCCAGAGCGCGAGCATGGCGAGGGCGATTGCGAGCGCGGAGTTTGCGAGTGCGTCCCACGGCATGCGTGCAGGCTATCGCAGTGGGCTACGCGGTCTCCGCGGCGACCCGGCTCTCGATCCAGGCGTCGACGCGCGCCCACTCGCGATCGAGCCACGCGAGGCACGCCTCGCGCTCCGCGGGAACCTCGGCGCGCGGCACGCGCCACGTCTTCAGCTCGATCGCGCGGCCGATCAGCGTGCCCCGTAACAAGTCGAGCGCACCGTGCGCGCCGTCGAAGCCGCGGTGCGCGAGGAAGATCACGTCGGCGCGCTGCGCGGTGTCGAGCACGGCGAGCGGGCCCCGGCTGCGCGGCGGCAGCACGTGGCGCAGCCCCTCCACGCGCGCGAGTCGCTCGGCGTCGCCGCTCGCGCGCACGCGCCCGATCGCTTCGCGCTGCTTGTCCTCGGAGAAGCGCGTGCCTTCCGGGAACACGATCACGCCCTCGCGCGCGCCGAGTCCACTCGCGAGCGAGCGGATCGCCTGCTCCTCGCGCTCGGCCGAGCCCTTGCCGCGGCTCACGAAGGCGTTCTCGAGCCGCTGCCCCACGATGTCGATCGCGGGATCGAACAGCACCTCGCGCTTCATCACGTAGCGGAGCAGTACGTCGTGCGGGCCCGACACGAACACGGCTGGCAGCAACACGTCGACGAGGCTCGCGTGCCGCACGAACAGCAGAATGGGCTGCTCGTCGGGCACGAAACCTTCTTCGACGTGTACGCGGAGCGAGAGCGTGCGGCGCGCCATGTTGAAGAGGCCGCGCGCCCAAATCTGCTGGAGGCGGAAGAGGCGGCGCAGATAGCGCGGGCGCGGAGTGCCGAACGAGATCAGCTCCGCGACCGCCCACGACGTGACGCCGAAGCACACCCAGAAGAAGTAACCCCACAGCAAGACCACGCTGCGCACGAGCGGCCAACGTCGGCGCGGGCCGCCGCTCGCGACATCGGCGATCGCCGCGAGCGCGAGCCACAGCGGGAGGCCGAGCGTGGTGATCGCGAGACCGAGGTAGACCGCGGGCACCGAGAGCGCGCGGCGCCCCCAGCGAGTCCAGCGCGACTCGCGAACCTCGAAGCTCACAGCGACTTCCGCATTGCGGCGAAGTCGCCGGCGAGCAGCTGCGCGATGGGGCGGCTGCCGGGGAAGCGCTCGAGCAGAATCGCGATCACCGCCGTCATCGGCGCCGCGAGCAGCGCGCCCGCGAGCCCCCAAAGCATCGTCCAGAACACGAGCGCCATCATGATCGTGATGGGATGTAGCCCAAGCGAGTCGCCGAGAATCTTCGGCTCGAAGAGATTCGCGACGAAGTGGATGCCGCCTGGGATCGCGAGCGCGAGCACGAACACCGTGCGGCTCACTTCGGGGTCGAGCCACAGCACCGGGATCGGCAGCACGAGCGCGATGAAGACGCCGACGGTCGGCACGAACGTGAGCAAGAACGTGAGCAGCGCCCACACCATCGCGAGCGGCACGTCCATCACGAGGAACACGGCGCCGACGAGCAGGCTGCTGATGCCCGAGAGCGCGATCTTGCCCGCGAGATAGGCCTGCACGCGCCGCACGATCGCACCCCAGGTGCCGCGCTCCTGGCGGCTGAAGGTGTCGGCGCCGAGCATCAGAAAGAACACGAACACGAGCACGATCATCGAGTTCGAGAGCAGGCTCACCACGGTGTTCGTGATCGTCTGCAGCAGGTTGCCCACCGTGGCGACGGGGATCTCGCGCAGCTTCGACATCCCGCCCGCGAGCTGCTCCTGAAGCGGCGCGGGCGCGAGCGCGGCGGCCCCGTCGACGAGCGCGGCGATCTTCGTGCCGTACGCGTCGCTGTTCGCGGCGAGCTCGCTCACCGAGACGCCTACGAGCACGCCCGAGCCGCCGAGCCCGAGCACGCCTAACAACAGCACCAGCGGCAGCGCGACGCGGCGCGGGATGCGCGTGTGGTCGGCGAGCAGGTCTACGCCCATGCCGAGCGCGAGCGCGATGAAGAGCGCCATCACGAACGGGATCAGCACGGGCCGCAGCCACCAGAGCGCGAACGCGACGCCGATCGTCGCGAGCACCGCGAGGCAGATCGTCTGCACGCGCTGCTCGCGCGCGGAGATCTGCGAAGCGCCGCCCGGCAACGCTTACTCCGGGCGCTTGCGCGCGAGCGCGGCGGCGCGGCCGATGTAGCCCGCGGGCGTGAGCGCACGCAGGCGCGCCTTCGCGTCCGCGGGAATCTCGAGCGCGTCGACGAAGCGCGCGAGGGCGTCCGCCGAGATCGTGCGCCCGCGCGTCAGGGCCTTCAGCTTCTCGTACGGCTCGGGCACGCCGTAGCGGCGCATCACGGTCTGCACGGCCTCGGCGAGCACTTCGGTCGATGCATCCAGGTCCGCCGCGATCGCGACGGGGTCCGCCTCGAGCTTCGGCAGCCCGCGCGCGAGGGATTGCCACGCGATCGAGGTGTAGGCCGCGGCGCTGCCGACGTTGCGCAGCACGGTCGAGTCCGTGAGATCGCGCTGCCAGCGCGAGATCGGCAGCTTCTCCGAGAGGTGGCGCCAGATCGCGTTCGCCACGCCGAAATTTCCCTCGGCGTTCTCGAAGTCGATCGGATTCACCTTGTGGGGCATGGTCGATGAGCCGACTTCGCCCGCGACGGTGCGCTGCCGGAAGTAGCCGAGCGAGACGTAGCCCCAGACGTCGCGCGCGAAGTCGATGCCGATGGTGTTCAGCCGCGCGCTCGCGTCGGCGTACTCCGCGGTCCAGTCGTGCGGCTCGATCTGCGTGGTGAAGCGGTTCCACGCGAGGCCGAGCCTCTCGACGAACGCGCGCGCGAACGCCTCCCAGTCGACGTCGGGGTACGCCGCGACGTGCGCGTTGTAGTTGCCGACCGCGCCGTTGATCTTGCCGAGAATCTCCACGCTCGCGAGCCGCGCGCGCCCGCGCGCGAGGCGCGCCGCGACGTTCGCGATCTCCTTGCCGAGCGTCGTCGGCGATGCGGGCTGGCCGTGCGTGCGCGAGAGCATCGCGAGGTCGGCCCAGCGCTCGGCGTAGCTCGCGAGCGTCGCGATCACCGCGTCGAGGTCGGGCAGCGAGACCTCGCTGCGCACGTCGCGCAGCATCAGGGCGTAGGCGAGGTTGTTGATGTCCTCGCTCGTGCACGCGAAGTGCACGAACTCCGACAGCGCCGCGAGCTCGGGCAGCGCCGCGAAGCGCTCCTTGAGGAAGTACTCGACCGCCTTCACGTCGTGGTTCGTGGTGCGCTCGATCTCCTTGATGCGCGCCGCGTCGGCCTCGCCGAAGCCGTCGACCAGCGCGCGTAGGAACTCCTCCGCGCTCGCGCTGAGCCGCGCCACCTCGGGGATGCCCTCGTGCGCCGCGAGCGCGCGCAGCCACGCCACCTCCACGACGACGCGGTAGCGGATCAACCCGTACTCGCTCGTCAGGCCGCGCAGCTTCGCGCTGCGCGCGGCGTAGCGGCCGTCGATGGGCGAGACCGCGGTGAGCACGCTGAGGCCGAGCTCCTTCACGAGACGAACTCCCTCGCATTTAGGAAGAGCCTCATCCAGGGCCCATCCTCGTTCCAGCCGTCCGGGCGCCAAGAATGCTGCACGCTGCGGAAGATCCGCTCGGGGTGCGGCATCAGGATCGTGGCGCGGCCGTCGGGCGTGGTGAGGCCGGTGAGCCCGCCCGCCGAGCCGTTCGGGTTCGCGGGATACGTCTCCGCGACGCGGCCCGCGCCGTCGACGAAGCGCATCGCCACGACGCCCGGCGCGCGCTCGCACTCCGCGCGGCCCTCGCCGTGGGCGACCGCGATCGGGAGGCGCGCGCCCGCCATTCCCCGTAACAAGTGCGATGGGCTCTCGACGATCTCGACCAGAGCGACGCGCGCCTCGAAGCGCTGCGAGCGGTTCTGCACGAAGCGCGGCCAGGCGTCGGCGCCGGGGATCAGCTCCTTCAGCTGCGAGAGCATCTGGCAGCCGTTGCAAACGCCGAGCGTGAACGTGTCCGGGCGCGCGAAGAACTCCGCGAAGGCGTCGCGCGCGCGCGTGTGGAACAAGATCGACTTCGCCCAGCCGCCGCCGCCGCCGAGCACGTCGCCGTAGGAGAAGCCACCGCAGGCGACGAGGCCGCGGAACTCGGCGAGCGAGCGGCCGCCGTCGAGGATGTCGGTCATGTGCACGTCGATCGGCTCGAAGCCTGCGCGCCAGAACGCCGCCGCCATCTCGACCTGGCCGTTCACGCCCTGCTCGCGCAGGATCGCGACGCGCGGGCGCGCCCCGTGCGTCACGCGCGGCGCGTCGAACGAGAACGGCACGTGCGCAGTCAGCCCCGGATTCGCGGCATCGAGGCGCGCGGCGTGCTCTTCGCCCGCGCACGCGGCGTCGTCGCGCAGGCGAGCCATCGCGTGCGTCGTCGCGCTCCACCACGCGCGCAGCGTGAAGCGCGACTCGTCGTAGGCGAGCTCACCGTTCGCGAACACGCGCACGCGATCGCCGCTTGCGGGCGCGCCCACCTCGGACACGCGCTGCGCGAGCCCGTGACGCGCGAAGATCTCGAGCGCGCGCGGAGCGTCCGCGTCGCGCACTTGCAACACCGCACCGAGCTCTTCCGCGAACAGAGCGGCGAGCAGGTCGTTCGATTCGAGCCGTACGTCGATGCCGGTGCCGCCGGCGAACGCCATTTCCGCGAGCGTCGCGAACAGACCGCCGTCGCTGCGGTCGTGGTACGCGAGCACGAGCCGCGCCTCGCGCAGCTCCGCGAGCGCCGCCGCGAACGCGCGCAGATCCTCGGGCGCCTCGAGGTCGGGGCAGGTGTCGCCCACCTGCTCGTAGACCTGCGCGAGCGCCGAGCCGCCGAGGCGCAGCCGGGCGCGCGCGAGGTCGACCAGTAACAACTTCGTCGGCCCGCGATCCGTGCGCAGCTGCGGCGTCCAGCACGCGCGCACGTCGCGCACCGGCGCGAACGCGGTGACGATCAGCGAGAGCGGCGCCGTCACCGCGCGCGGCTCATCGCCCTCGCGCCACACCGTGCGCATCGAGAGCGAGTCCTTGCCCACGGGCACCGCAATGCCGAGCGTGGGGCACAGCTCCATCCCGACCGCGCGCACCGCGTCGAAGAGCGCTGCGTCTTCGCCGGGATGCCCCGCGGCCGCCATCCAGTTCGCGGACAGCTTCGCGTGCGAGAGCGACGGCACGTCCGCGCTGAGCAGATTCGTGAGCGACTCGGCGACGGCCATGCGCGCAGAGGCGGCGGCGTCGATCAGCGCGAGCGGTGTGCGCTCGCCCATCGCCATCGCTTCGCCCGCGTTCGTCTCGAAGCCGGCGATCGTGACCGCGGCATCGGCCACGGGCACCTGCCACGGGCCGACGAACGGATCGCGCGAGACGAGACCGCCGACCGTGCGGTCGCCGATCGTGATGAGGAACGACTTGTCCGCGACGGCGGGCAGGTGCAGCACGCGCCGAATCGCCTCGGCGAGCGTCACACCTGTTAGGTCGAGCGCGCGGCGCCGCACGGCGGCGCGCTTCGCGTCGCGCACCATGCGCGGCGGCTTGCCCAGAATCAGCGCGAGCGGCACGTCGACCGGGTCGTTCCCGAAGTGCGCGTCGTGCACGACGAGGCGCGGCTCCGCAGTGGCCTCGCCCACGACGGCGTAGAGGCAGCGCTCGCGCGCGCACAGCGCCTCGAACTCGGCGATGCGCTCCGCTCCGATCGCGAGCACGTAGCGCTCCTGCGCCTCGTTGCACCAGATCTCGAGCGGCGACATGCCGGGGTCGTCGTTCGGGATCGCGCGCAGCGCGATGCGCGCGCCGAGGCCGGCCCCGTGCACGAGCTCGGGCAGCGCGTTCGAGAGGCCGCCGGCGCCGACGTCGTGGATCGACAGAATTGGATTGTGAGGGCCCTGCGCGACGCAGGCGTCGATCACTTCTTGGCAGCGCCGCTCCATCTCCGCGTTGTCGCGCTGCACCGACGCGAAATCGAGCTCCGCGTCGCTGGCGCCAGAAGCGACCGAGCTCGCCGCGCCGCCACCGAGGCCGATGCGCAGCGCCGGGCCGCCGAGCACGACCAGCTTGGCGCCGGCGGGAATCTCTGCCTTCTCGACGTGGCCCGGCCGCACCGCGCCGAGGCCGCCCGCGATCATGATCGGCTTGTGGTAGCCGCGCAGCTCGTCGCCATTCGCGCCGGGAACGCGCTCCTCGAACGTGCGGAAATACCCTAACAACGCGGGCCGCCCGAACTCGTTGGCGAATCCTGCGGCGCCGAGCGGGCCCTCGAGCATGATGTCGAGCGCGGACACGATGCGCGCGGGCTTGCCGAAGTCCTTCTCCCACGGCTGCACGGCGCCGGGGATGCGCAGGTTCGACACGCTGAAGCCCGCGAGACCAGCCTTCGGCTTCGCGCCGCGGCCCGTGGCGCCTTCGTCGCGAATCTCGCCGCCCGCGCCCGTGGCCGCGCCGGGGTAGGGCGAGATCGCGGTGGGATGGTTGTGCGTCTCCACCTTGATCGCGATGTGCGCGGGCTCGACGAGCGGAGTCCAGGCGCGTGTCTCGGGGTGCACGACGAAGCGCGTCGCCTCGCTGCCGGTGATCACGGCTGCGTTGTCGCGATACGCGGAGAGCACGCCGTCCGGCGACTTCTCGTGCGTGTTGCGGATCATCTGGAACAGCGAGCGCTCTTGCTTCTCGCCGTCGAGCCACCAGTCGGCGTTGAAGATCTTGTGCCGGCAGTGCTCGGAGTTCGCCTGCGCGAACATCATCAGCTCGATGTCGCTCGGATTGCGGGCGAGGTCGCGGTAAGCGGCGAGCAGGTAGTCGATCTCGTCGGGGGCCAGCGCGAGGCCGAGCGACTTGTCCGCGGCTTCGAGGGCGGCGCGTCCGCCGCCGAGCACGTCGACGCGCGCGAACGGCGCCGGCTCTGCGCGCACGAACAGCTGCGCCGCGTCCTCAGCGCGCGTGAGCACGCTCTCGGTCATGCGGTCGTGCAGCGCGTCTGCGCAGCGCGATGCCTCTGCCGCGCTCACCCCCGCGAGCGTCCAGGCGATGCCGCGCTCGATGCGGCGCACACGCGCGAGGCCCGAGCTGTGTGCGATGTCGGTCGCCTTCGACGACCAGGGCGAGATCGTTCCGAGGCGGGGAACCACGAACAGCGTCGCGCCATCGGCGTCGGGCGCCGCGTCCTCGCGCGGCCCGTACGCGAGCAGCGCGTCGAGCACGCGCCGCTCGTCCGCGCCGAGATCTCCATCCAGGTCGACGTAGTGCACGAAGCGCGCGCTCAGAGCGGACACGGCGAGGCCGCGCTGACGGAACACTTCGAGCAATGATGCGATGCGCGCGTCGGTCGCCGCGCGCGCCCCGCGGAGTTGCAGCATCGGACCCTCGATGGGCGCGCATTCTACCGGCGGAGCGCGCGCTTGCCGCCGGAGGTGCGAGCGCTGCGGAGCTTGCTGCCAGCGGACGCGAACGAGAAGCGGGCGGCGGGCGAAACGTGCCCAGCCACACACGCTCGTGACGCCGCGCGTGCATCGTCATCGCAGCGTTGACAGCGCGAACTGCGGGCCGAGCCTGCTGAGATCGCCACGCGGCGAGGGGGTGATGGACGTGAGCGACGAGCGAGAGAGGAAGCTGCGGCTGCTCGAGCGTGAGCCCGAGCCGGTGCCCGCTGTACCCGCGGAGATGGACGCGGCGGTGAGCCGCTGGGACCCGTGGCTGCTGGCGCTCGCGAAGCTCGAAATGCAGAGCGAGGGGCGCCCGAACTAGCCGCGCACCGCTGCCGCCCCAATTGCCAGGACGGGTCTGACGCTCGCACCTCCGGCGGCTAGCGGCGCGACCGAATGCGCTCAGAATGCGGGGCGTGACCCTCGAGCAACTCCACGCGCTGCTCGCCTCGATCAGCGACGCCCGGCCGGGCGCTGCGGTCCACATCTATGAGATTCGGCCCGGCTGGTTCTTCCTCTCCGCCCGCAGCCGCTCTCTCGCGGCGCGACAGGTGCGCGCACTGACCGCGCTGCGTGCGCTCGGCTGGCCCACGTTCGTCGCGGGCGATCTCGACGATCCGCGCGAGGCGCAGCTGCCCGGCGCGTGGGTCGAATTCTGGCCGCACACGTGGCTCGTGCCGCCGGAGCCGGCCGCGGAAGCGCTGCTCGCGCGCTGGCTGCACGTCGGCGGTTATCGGCTCTATCTCGCGCACGAGCCGGTGAACGCGAGCGCGCTGCCGGATCTCTTCCGTGCCCCGCCACGCGAGTGCGTCGACGCGTGCTCCGGCATCGGCGTCGTGGCGCTGCTCGACTCGTTCTTGGACGACCGCGAGTGGCGTGTTCTCGTGCAGCGGATCGCGCGCGCGGAGTCGCTAGCGGCGTGACAGCCAGCCCGGGTGATGCTCTCAGCGCGTCAGCTTCTCGTACGCGCGGTAGTGCCTCAGCGCCTCCTGCTTCTTCCCCGCGGCTTCGAGCAGGCCCGCGAGATTCCAGTGCGCGTCGGCGAAGCTCGGGTCGAGCGCGATGGCGTGCTCGTAGTGGTGCATCGCAGCCGCGGCGCCGCGCGTGTCTTCGAGCGCGAGCGCGAGGTTGTAGTGAACCTCGGCATCGCGCGGATCGAGCGCGAGCGCGCGCTCGTAGAGAGCGGCGGCCTCCTTCGCGCGCCCGGCTTCGTGCAGGAGGCGCGCGAGATTGACCGCGGCATCGGCGAAGCTCGCGTCGCGCGCGAGCGCGCGCCGGTAGCAGCGAATCGCGGCGGCGGGGTCGCACGACTCCTCGTGCGCGAGCGCCTCGTCGAAGGCAATGCGAGCGAGCGATCGCGCGTCGGGTGCGGGCTCGCGGGCGGCTTCTTCGCGCGCGGCGGCACGCGCGCGACCGGCGCGCAGCGGTTCGCGTGCGTCCGCGCGCTCGGTCGCGATGCGGCTCCCGATCACGCGCGCGGCGTCGCTCGCGAGCTCGCTCGCGCTGAACTCGAGCAGCAGCTGCCCGCTCTCGGGCTCGAAGCGCGCCCCGCCGCGCTGCACGACGACGCGCTTCCCATCCGCCGCGATGCGCAGGCCTGATAACTCGCTCGACTCGCCGAGCTCGCGGGCGAGCGCGCGGAGCGCACGCTTCACGCGCGCGGCGGGAACCCGCGCGTCGTGCAGGCTCTTCGCAGCGCGCAGCACCACGAGATCCTGGAAGCGGAACGCGAGCGCGCGCCCGCGGCGCCCGGGTGCGCACCAGCCCGCGCGCACGAACGCGCGCACGCGCGCCTCGGACACGCCGAGCACGCGCGCGACCTCGGCGGTTGTGAGCGACGCGGGAGGCATGCGGGCAGTGTCGCGCGCGATGAGGCGCGCTCAAGCGCACTCAGCCCCGCGCGCGCTTCGCGTCCGCGCTCTTGCCCTTTGCGCGCGCCGGCTTGCGCACGCGCTCGGCGGCGGCATCGGGCGTCACCTTCGCTTGCCCCGCACCGCCGCGCTTCTCTTCGAGGCTCTTCTTCAACGCCGCGACGAGGTCGATGATCTGCTCGCGCTGCTCGGCGCGCGGAGCGGACACGACCTCTTCGCCCGCGACCTTCCGGTCGATGGCCGAGAGCAACTCGCGCCGATACTCGTCCTCGTACTTCTCAGGCTGGAAGCGCTCGCTCGCGAGCTGTTCGATCAGCTGCTGCGCGAGATCGAGCTCGCCCTTCTTCAGCTCCACCTCGTCGCCGAACTCGATCTCGTCGAATTTCGCGACTTCGTCGGCGTAGTAGAGGCCCTGCAGCACGAGCCCGCGGCCGAGCGGCCGGACGAGCACGAGCTGCTCGCGGCCGCGCACGTGGTGTCGGCCGATCGCGACCTTTCCCATCGTGAGCATCGCCTCGTTGAGCAGGCGATAGGCCTTGGCGCCGCCCTTGTCCGGGCCGAGCAGCTGCGCCTTCTCGTAGTAGAGCGCGTCGACGCGCTCCATCGGAATGAACTCTTCGATCTCGATCGTGCGGTCGCTCTTGCGCTCGAGCGCCTTCAGCTCCTCGTCGCTCATCACGACGTACTGGTCCTTCGCGTACTCGTAGCCCTTGACGCGGTCGGCGCTCTCGACCGGCTCGCCACACGTCGCGCACACGTACTGCTGCTTGAGCCGCGACTTGTCCTTCGCGTGCAGCATGTTGAACGAGACGCTCTTGCTGCGGTTCGCGGTGTAGACCTTCACCGGAATCGAGACGAGGCCGAACGAGATCGTGGCCGAGGAGTTCGCGCGAGCGGGCATCGAGGAGGACCTGCCTGACAAACGGGGGAGGATTCGTTTGGCGCGGAAGGTCCGCACCCTACCATGCGAAGAATCGACGTTCGAGACGACTTCCTTGATGCCGTGACACTTTTCGGTGTCGAAGATTCGACACCGCGCGAGTGCGAGCCTGAGAGACCTCAAGCACTACAGGGCGAAACGCGATCCGAGTCGCACGCCCGAGCCGTTCGGCGCGGAGGCGTCGCCGCGAGCGCTCGCGCCCGGCGCGCCGCGCCGCTTCGTGGTGCAGCAGCACGCGGCGAGAAGCCTGCACTGGGACCTGCGGCTCGAGATCGAGGGGGTGCTCGTGAGCTTCGCGGTGCCGCGGGGCCCGAGCCTCGATCCGCAGCAAAAGCGCCTCGCGGTGCAGACCGAGGATCACCCCCTCGAGTACGCCGACTTCGAGGGCGTGATTCCGGCCTGCAACTACGGCGCGGGCGCGATGATCGTGTGGGACTCCGGCACGTATCGGAGCGTCGATGGCGTCGCGCCCGCCGATGGTCTCGCGAAGGGCAAGCTCGACCTCGCGCTCGAGGGGCACAAGCTGCGCGGGCGCTTCGCGCTCGTGCGCACGGGGGGCAAGGCGAAGCCCGGCCGCGAGTGGCTGTTGTTCACGAAGGAGCGCGGCTTCGAGGCGCCGGACATCGTGGAGCGCGCGCCCGAGTCGGTGTTCTCGGGCCTCGCGGTGCGCGAGCTTGCGGCCGGCATCACGCGCGATGCCGAGGTGAGCGCGCTCGCGGAGGCTGCGGGTGCGAAGCGCGCGAGCGTCGACGCCGCGAGACTACGGCCGATGCTCGCGAGCACGGGCGAGCGTGCGTTCTCGCGCGAGGGCTGGCTGTTCGAGCTGAAGTACGACGGCGTGCGAGCGATCGCCGAGGCGGGCGTCTCTCGCGCGCGACTCTTCGCGCGCACCGGCGGCGAGCGCACGCACCTCTACCCCGAGCTCACGGCGGCGCTGGCGCATCTGCCGGTGCGCGAAGTGGTGCTCGACGGCGAGATCGTCGCCCTCGACGAGCGCGGCCGCGCGAGCTTCGAGCGAATCCAGCGCCGCTTCACGCAGGCGACCGCTGCGGACGCCGAGTTGTTACGGCGCGAAGTGCCCGTCGTGTACTACGCGTTCGACTGCCTCGCGACGGACGGCTTCGACCTGCGCAAGCTCCCGCTCGAAAAGCGCAAGCAGATTCTCGCCGCGCTGATTCCTCCGCGCGGACCGCTGCGGCTCGCCGATCACGTTGCGGGCGATGGCGTCGCGCTCTTCGACGCGGTGCGCGCGCACGGGATGGAGGGCGTGATCGCGAAGCAGGCGAGCTCCACGTACGAAGCCGGCGAACGCTCGAAGCGCTGGATCAAGCTGAAGGTGCCGCGCGCGGACTGCTTCGTGGTCGTGGGCGTCTCGCCGGGGCAGGGCTCACGCAAGCAGCTCGGCTCGCTGATGCTCGCGGGCTGGCGCGATGGAAAGCTCGCCTACGTGGGCAACGCGGGTTCGGGACTCACGGCGCGCCAGCTCGAGGTGTTGTTGCCCGAGCTGGAGAAGAGGCGCCGCGCGAAGCCCGCGTGCGTGGGCTTGCCTGAGCTGCTGCCGCGCGGCACGTGGTTCGTCGCGCCCGAGCTGGTCGCGGAGGTTCGCTTCAGCGAAGCCACGAGCGCGGGCATGCTGCGGCATCCCGTGTTCCTCGCGCTGCGCGACGACATCGCGCCCGCCGCGTGCAGCGCTCCCGCGCTCGCGGCGAGCGAGCCCGCAGCCGTGGCGGCGCCCCAACAACTGCGCGAGGCGGAGTTCAAGCCGACGCGCCTCGACAAGGTGTTCTGGCCAGTCGAGGGCTACACGAAGGGCGACCTGCTCGCGTACTACGAGCGCGTCTGGCCCTGGCTTGCGCCCTATCTGAGGGACCGGCCGGTGGTCCTCACGCGCTATCCCGACGGCATCGAGGGCAAGAGCTTCTATCAGAAGAACGCGCCCGAGTTCACGCCCGACTGGGCGCGGCGCGAGACGATCGACGGCACGGACTACTTCGTCTGCAACGACCTGAGAACGCTGCTCTACGTGATCAACTCCGGCGCCATTCCGCTGCATGTGTGGAGCGCGCGGCTCACGAACATCGAGCGCCCCGACTGGCTGATCCTCGACCTCGATCCGAAGGAAGCGCCGTTCGCTCACGTGATCGAGATCGCGCGGCTGCTCCACGCGCTCTTCCGTGAGATCGGCGTCGCGCACTTCGTGAAGACCTCGGGACAAGCGGGCATGCACGTGCTGCTGCCGCTCGCGCAGCGGCTCACGCACGACGAGGCCAAGAACGTGGCGGAGGCGGTCGCGCGCGTGGTCGTCGCGGAGCGGCCGGACATCGCGACCGTCACGCGCCCGGTCGCGGCGCGCGGCGACAAGGTGTACGTGGACTTTCTCCAGAACGGGCGCGGGAAGCTCATCGCTGCGCCGCTCTCCGTGCGCCCGCGCCCGAAGGCGCCCGTCTCGATGCCGCTCAGCTGGGCGCCGGTGAATGCGCGCCTCGATCCCGCGAGGTGGAACATCGCGAGCGCGGAGCCTCGGCTCGCCAAGCACGGCGATCCCCTTGCGGGCGTGCTCGGTGCGGGCATCGACCCGGAGGCGCTGCTGGCCGGCCTGATTCAACACCTCGGGCGCTCTGCCGAAAAAACCTGACACGAGGGCGACACACTCGGGTGTAGAGTGCGCCGCTCTCGCGAGGGCTCTGCAATGCGCCTCTACGCCGGCACCAGCGGCTTCAGCTACCAGGAGTGGCACGGCGCGTTCTATCCCGAGGACATGCCGGCCGCTGACCGGCTCGCTTATTACGGCGTGCGGCTGCCCGCGGTCGAGATCAACCAGACCTTCTACCGCATGCCGCGGGCGAGCCTGCTGGCAGCCTGGGCGAAGCAGGTGCCCGACGCGTTCCGCTTCGCGGTGAAGGCGTCGCGCAAGATCACCCACCTGAAGCGGCTCGCAGACGTGGGCGACGAGACGAAGTACCTGGTCGAGACCGCGCGCGCGCTCGGCGAGAAGCTCGGCCCGATCCTGTTCCAGCTGCCGCCCTACCTGAAGCTCGACCTCGAGAGGCTCGACCGCTTCCTCGATCTGCTGCCGGTGGGCACGCTCGCCGCGCTCGAAGCGCGCCACGCCTCGTGGAAGGACGACGCCGTCTTCACGCGCCTGCGCGAGCGCGGCATGGCGTGGGTCGTCACGGAGGACGACGGGGACGGGGCCACCGAAGTCATCGCCACCGCGCCTTGGGTTTATCTGCGCCTGCGCCGTACCGACTACGACCGCGCCGCGCTCGCGAGCTGGGCGACGAAGCTGCGTGCGGCGGCGCCGGTGCAGGCGTTCGCGTTCTTCAAGCACGAGGACGGCGCCGTCGGCACGAAGTGGGCGATGGAGCTGCTCGCCCACACGCAACGCCTCGGTGAGCGCCGAGCGCCAGCGCGCAGCGCGCGCGCGCGCGGAAAGCGCGCGAGTGGCGAGGAGTAGGCGCGCGGCTCGGGTGGCGGCGGCGCTCGGGGTTGCGTGGATCGCAGCTGCCGGGCTCGCAGATGCAAAGCGCCCGAGCGAGCCGTCGAGTTATCAGGCGCACTCGGTGCACATCCGAGACGGCGACTCGCTGATCGTGAGCGACGGCGAGCGCCAGCGCGATCTGCGCCTCGCCGAGATCGATGCGCCCGAACGGGGCCAAGCGTGGGGCAAGCGCGCGACGCAGGCGCTCGCAGGCCTCGTCGAGGGAAAGAGGCTGCGCGTCGAGTTCGTGGAGCTCGACCGGTATGGGCGCGAGGTGTCGCGGGTGTTCGTGGGTGAAGCCTGCGTGGCCTGCGAGCTCGTGCGGGGCGGCCATGCCTGGGCGTACCGCAAGTACTCACGCGATCCGCGCCTGCTCGCGCTCGAGGCCGATGCGCGTGAGGCGCGGCGCGGGCTGTGGGCGCAGCCCGCGCACACTTTCGTTCCACCCTGGGAGTGGCGCCGCGGAGCCCGCAGTCTCAGCTCGCGGGAAGCCCTGGCCTTGCTCGGGGCCGAGCCTTCCAAGCCAGGGGACGGCCCGTCGTGCGGAATCAAGCGCTACTGCAAAGAGATGACGAGCTGCGCCGAGGCGCGCTTCTATCTCGAGCAGTGCGGGCGCACGCGGCTCGATCGCGATGGCGATGGCGTTGCGTGCGAGGATCTCTGCTTCTGAACGAGGAGCCGAGAGTGAGCGTTCGCCTCTTCGCTTTCACCTGCGGCCAGCTCACCATCCCGCACGGCTTCCTGATCGAAGGCGCGAAGGGCAAGCTGCGCGTGCCGGTGCCCGCGTACCTGATCACTCACCCGCGCGGGCGTGTGCTGTTCGACAGCGGGCTTCATCTCGCGCTGCAAACCGATGCCGCGGCGCACATGGGCGAGCGCGGGATGCGCGGCACCGCGTTTCACTTCAGCGCGGGCGAGGAGGTGAGCGCGCGCTTGCTCGCCGCCGAGTGTGAGCCGCGTGCGATCACGCACGTCGTGAACTCGCACCTGCACTACGACCACTGCGGCGGCAACGCGCAGCTCGAGCACGCGCAGGTACTCGTCCAGCGCCGCGAGTGGGAGCACGCGCGCGCGCTGCCTGACGATGATCCCGGGTACCGCCGAAGCGAGTTCGAGACGGGCCAGCGCGTGAAGCTGCTCGACGGTGAGCACGACGTGTTCGGGGACGGCTCGGTGGTGTGCTTCCCCACGCACGGCCACACGCCGGGCCACCAGTCGCTACGCGTGCGCACGCAGCGCGGCGGCGAGTTCGTGCTGTGCGGCGACGCTTGTTACCTGCGCGAGTCGCTCGAGAAGCTCGCGCTGCCCGGCGTCGTGTTCGATCGCGAAGCCGCGCTCGCGGCGCTCAAGCGTTTCGCGGCGATGGAGGCCGCGGGCGCGCGCGTGATGGTGGGTCACGACCCGGCATTCTGGGCGAGCGTGCCGCAGGCGCCTTTGCCTTTGGCTTGAGGAGGAGCGCGATGAGCGAGCGATTCGTGCGGGCGCCGAGCGCGGAGTCATTAGGGGAAGCGCCCGGTCGCGGCCGGCTCGCGGGGCGCAAGATCCTCGTCGTGGGCGGCGGGCAGCGCGTATTCGACGCGGCGACCGATCCGGTCGGCAACGGGCGCGCGATGTGCCTTCTCTTCGGGCGTGAAGGCGCACACGTCGCGGTGGCGGACAAGAACCGCGCGAGCGCGGAGGAGACCGCGGCGCAGATCGCGCGCGCGGGTGGCCGCGCTTTCGCGATCGAGGCGGACATCACGAGCGAAAACGATGTCGGACGCATGCTGGAGCAAGCCACGCGCGGGCTCGGCGGCCTCGACGGGCTCGTGCTCAACGTCGGGATCGGCGTGGGTGCGCTCGGCCTCGCGAACACCAAGACCGAGGCGTGGGATCAGACTTTCGCGGTGAACGTGCGCGGCGCGATGCTGTGCTGCAAAGCCGCGCTGCCCGCGCTCGCGAACGGCTCGCCGATCGTGATGACCTCGTCGATCGCGGGTCTCACCTCCGGCTCGCAGCTGCCCGCCTACGACGCGTCGAAGGCCGCGCTCGAGGGGCTGATGCGCCACGTCGCGCGCGAGGGCGCGGCGCGCGGCATACGCGCGAACATCGTCGCGCCGGGCCTCGTCGATACGCCGCTCGGCCGCGTCGCCACCGCAGGCCGTCCGAGCCGCGCGCGCTCCGCGATTCCGTTCGGGCGCCAGGCCACGGGCTGGGAGATCGCCTACGCGGCGTTGTTCCTGACGAGCGACGAGAGCGTCTACATCACCGCGCAGGTGCTTGCGGTGGATGCCGGCATCACGGGGATGTGATCGCGCAGCGCCTCAGCCCGTGACGCGCTGCTTGATCTCCGGCTCGAGCAGCACCTCGAACGGCGCGAGCAGCTGGTTCACGAGCGTGAGCTTGTCGCGCACCACTTCGTCGCGCATCGCCGCGAGCTGCACCGCGGTGCGGTACTGCATTTCCTCCGCCGAGAACATCGCGCGGTCGCCCTCGGTCGTCGGGTAGAGGAAGTCGTTGTAGTTCGCTTGCCGCCAGGGGAGCTGCGCCACCTCGGCGGCGCGCGCGAGGTAGCGCTGCGCGACGCCGCGCAGGCCCTCGCCGGGAGCGCGAGTCATCAGGGTCTCGTGCAGCGCCTCGGCCTGCATCGCCGCGGACGACATGCCGTGGCCGTAGGTGGGGTTGAAGCTGCACAGCGCGTCGCCGACGGGCAGCAGGCCCTCGGGCAGCGCATCGTAGCGCTCGTAGTGCCGGAAGCGGTTCGCGGGATAGATCATGCGCGCGACGGGCGAGAGGAACTGCGCGCGCCGCAGCGTCTCGGCGAGCACGTCGCCGGGGAGACTCGCGGCGAATTCGAGCACGGCCTCGCGCTCCGTGGGCGGGTAGTCGCCCGCGCGGCCGCCGAGCGAGCACATCGCCTGGCCGTTCTCGATCGGCAGCACCACGGCGCCGCGCGCGCCGACGCGCGGAAGGTTGCCGCACGCGAGCGTCTTCCAATCGCGCGGCTGCGTCGCGTCGAGCTCGAGCACCATGCTCGCGTAGCCGAAGTCGACCTTGACCGTCTCGACGGGAGGCGCCGGCAGCCCGAGCTCGTCGAGCCAGCGCAGCGCCTCCTCGCGGCGTCCGGTCGCGTCGATCACGAGGTCCGCCGCGAGCGGAGCTTCGCCGCTCTCCGTAATCACTCCGGTGACACGGTTCGAAGCCGCTTCGCGGGCGAGCCCGCGCACGGTCGTGCTCGCGCGCACCTCGAGGTTCGGCGTGCGCGCCAGCACCAGCGAGCGCACGATGTGCTCGAGCAGCCAGCGGCTCTGGCTGTGCAGGCGCAGCTTGCTCTGGAAGCGCGGCGCAGTGCCAAAGTCGAAGATCGCGAGGCCGTCGCTGCCCCCGCTCAGCGTGTGCGAGCCGTGCGCATCGAGCTCGGCGCAGAACCCGGGCAGCATGCGCTCGATCGCGTCCTCGCCGCCCTTCAGCAGGATGTGCACGTGCTGCGCCTGCGGCGTCGCGCGGCGCGGCGCCGGCGCGCTCGGCAGCTCGTCGCGATCGAGCACGAGCACGCGCGCGAAATGCTTTGCGAGCGCGTGCGCCGCGAGCATGCCCGCGAGGCTTCCGCCCACCACGATCGCGCGCTGCCCCAACAACTCTCCGCTCATCTCGTGCTCCGCTCGGCGAAAGGCGCGCAAGCTAACGCAGCCGCTGCGCTCGACTCTCGAGGACCCGGCGCGCGAACTCGCACGATCGGTGCCAGTACGACGCGCGCCTCGGGTCCGCCTCGCGTCCTCGCTGGGTCGCAGCTCCACGGGAGAAGCGCACGGGTGCCCCAAGGAGACTCACGCGTGCCGTTCGTGGTCGGATCGCGCGAATTCGCATCTCGCCTCACCCAACGCCGCGCGGCGGGGCGCGACTCCCGGTCAGTGCCGCGTCCCGCGCACTTCGCGAGTCATTAGGGCGGCACGGCGATTGCGGGGGAGTGCGGTCGCCCCCGCCATGAAGGAGATCACCGTGATTCGACTCACTCGTGAGCTCGCCTGCGTTGCGTTGGCAGCGCTGCTCGCCGCTCCGGCACTCGCGGAGTGCGACGAGCTTTTCCCCGACCTGACCTGCGATCGCTCGGGCCGCTTCGACGGCTTCGAGATGCCGATCGTGCAGCCCTACTTGTTCGAGGATCCGTTCATCACGACGGGCGTGTACCCGTACTACGTCTGGCATCAATTCCCGAAGAGCTCTCCGCTCGAGGGCGGCGAGGCGCACGTGCTCGCCGCGCAGCTGCGCATCGCGGTGACGGATCGCTTCGCGATCATCGCGACCAAAGACGGCTACATGTGGTCGCGGCCCGACAACCCGCTGCTCGAAGAGACGGGCGGGTTCATGAACCTCGGCTTCGGCGTGAAGTACGCGCTCTACCAGGATCGCGACGCCGGCCGCATCGTGTCGCTCGCGCTGAAGTACGAAGCGCCGAGCGGCAACGACGACGTCTTCCAGGGCGAGGGCGACGGCATGCTGATGCCGTCGATCACCGGCGCCATGAAGCTCGGCGACCTCGCCGTGCAGGGCGACCTCGGCGGCATCTGGGCGATCGACCACCGGCAGTCGAGCTCGATCTACTACCACCTCTACTTCGGCTACCCGATCGCCGATCGCATCACACCGTTCCTGCAGTTCTCGGGAATGCACTGGGTCGATTCCGGTGACGGCACACAGGAGATCGAGCTCTCCGCGTTCGGGGAGGGAGCGCTCGGTACGGACGCGATCCCGATCGGTCTCGTGGAAGTGCTCTACGGCCAACGTTTCGAGGGTGCGGACGTCGCGAACCTAGGCGCCTTCGGCGTCGACGGGCTCGACTACGTCACGGTCGCGATCGGCGCGCACCTGCGCGTCACGGATCGGCTCACGGTCTCCGCGGCCTGGGAGCGCCCCATCACCGACCACAAGAGCATCACGAGCGACCGCGTCACGACGAACGTCGCGTTCGAGTTCTAGGAGGGAGGAGACTCCGAGAGTCGCGCGCGACGCGAGAGCCGAGGGAGGCGTGCCCCCTCTCTCGGCTCACTTCCTGCGTGGAGGCAGCACGTCGGTGGCGGTTCCCGCAGCGACCTCTGCCGCGAACGCGACCGTCTCCGACAGCGTGGGATGCGCGTGAATCGTCAGGCCGAGGTCGTGCGCGTCGGCGCCCATCTCGATCGCGAGCGCGGCTTCGCCGATCAGCTCGCCGGCGTGAGCGCCGGCCATGCCCGCACCTAACAAGCGGCCGTCGTCGGCGGAGAACAGCAGCTTGGTCGTGCCCTCGCCGCGGCCCATTCCGAGCGCGCGCCCGGACGCCGACCACGGGAATACGCCCTTCTTCACCGCAACGCCCTGCGCCGTCGCTTGCTCCTCGGTGAGGCCGACCCACGCGACCTCGGGATCCGTGTATGCGATCGAAGGAATCGCGGCGGGCTCGAACGCAGCCTTGTGTCCCGCGATCGTCTCGGCCGCGACCTTGCCCTGATGCGTGGCGCGGTGCGCGAGCTGCGGCGGGCCCGTGACGTCACCGATCGCGAACACGTGGCCCACGTTCGTGCGGCACTGCGCGTCCACCGCGACGAAGCCGCGCGGCGCAAGCTGCACCCCCAACGACTCGAGGCCGATCTCCTCCACGTTGGCGCGGCGACCGACCGCCACCAGCACGCGATCGAAGCTGCGCGCGGGCGGCGCCTTCGGCCCGTCGTACGTGACGAAGAGGCAGTCGCTGCGCGCCTCGATCTTCGCGACGCCGGTGCCGATGTGAATCGCTTCGCAGCGCTCCTTCAGCCGCTTCTCGAGCACGCGCGCGAGGTCGCGATCGACGCCGACGAGCAGCCGGTCCATCAGCTCGACGATCGTGACGCGCACGCCGAGGGCGAGATACACGCACGCCATCTCGAGCCCGATGATGCCGCCGCCGACTACGAGCAAGCTGCGCGGGCTCCCTGATAACTCGAGCGCGCCGGTCGAGTCGAGAATGCGCGGGTCGCTCGGCAGCCCGGGCAGCATCACCGGGCGCGACCCCGTTGCGACGATCGCGTGCTCGAACGCGATCGTCTGCGCCCCGCTCGGGCTGTCGACCGCGAGCTCGTTCGGCGAGACGAAGCGCCCGCTGCCGCGCACGACGGTCACCTTGCGCGCCTTCGCGAGCGCTGCGAGGCCGCCGCAGAGCTTCGCGACGATCCCATCCTTGTACGCGCGAATGCGGTCGCGATCGAGGTGCGGCTCGCCGAAGTCGACGCCGTGCTCGCGCATCGCGCGCGCCTGCTCGATCACCTCGGCCACGTGCAGCAAGGCCTTCGACGGGATGCAGCCCACGTTGGTGCACACGCCGCCGAGCGTCGCGTCGCGCTCGACGAGCGTGACGGAGAGGCCGAGGTCCGCGGCGCGAAACGCGGCGGTGTATCCGCCGGGGCCGCCGCCGAGCACGAGCAGCTGCACGCGCGAGCCGTCGGTCGGCGCCGGCGCAGTTTGCGGTGCCGGCGCGCTCGCGGCTCTCGCGGGAGCGGCGGCCGCGACGCCTTCCTCCGCGACATCGAGCGTGAGGATCGCGTCGCCCTCGCTCACCTTGCCGTTGACCTGCACCGCGACCGAGAGCACGACGCCGGCCGAAGGCGACGGCACCTCCATGCTCGCCTTGTCGCTCTCGATCACGACGAGCGCCTGCTCGCGCTCGACGCGGTCGCCGGCGCGTACGAGCACCTCCACCACGTCGACGTCGCGGAAGTCGCCGATGTCGGGCACGCGAACCACGAGCTGGGCCATCGCTCAAACCAACAGCAGGCGCAGATCGGCGAGCAGCTGCGCGAGGCGCGTGGTGAAGCGCACCGCATCGGCGCCGTCGATCACGCGGTGGTCGTAGGAGAGCGAGAGCGGCAGCAGCAAGCGCGGCACGAACGCGTTCCCCTGATAAACCGGCTTCCACTCCATCTTCGACACGCCCAGGATCGCCACCTCGGGATGGTTCACGATCGGCGTGAAGAAGCTGCCCCCGATGCCGCCGAGGCTCGAGATGCTGAACGTGCCGCCTTGCAGGTCGCCGGGCGTGAGCTTGCGCGTACGCGCGCGCGTCGAGAGATCCTCGAGCTCGCGCGCGAGATCGAACAGGCCCTTCTGGTCCGCGTTCTTGATCACCGGCACGACGAGGCCGTTCTCGGTGTCGACCGCGACGCCGACGTGGAAGTAGCGCTTCAGCACGAGCGCCTCGCCCGTGCGATCGAGCGAGGCGTTGAAGTGCGGGAACTCCTTCAGCGCCGCCGTCACCGCTTTCACGACGAACGGCAGAAACGTGATCTTGACGCCGCGCTTTTCGGCCTCGCCCTTCAGCGACTTGCGGAACGCATCGAGCTCGGTGATGTCCGCGTTGTCGTGCTGCGTGACGTGAGGGACCGTCACCCAGCTGCGGTGCAGGTTCGCGGCGCTGAGCTTGCGCACGCGGTTCAGCGGCTGCAGCTCGGTCGGGCCCCACTTCGTGAAGTCGATCTCGAGCGGCGCCGCGACCGAGATGCCCGCGATCGGCACGCCGCCTGCGCCGCGGCCCGACAGCGAGGCCTTCACGAACGCCTGCACGTCCTCCTTCTGCACGCGGCCCTTGCGGCCGGTGCCCGGCACGAGCGTCAGGTCGACGCCGAGCTCGCGCGCGAGCTGCCGCACCGACGGGCTCGCGTGCGCGCGCGCGACGCGGGGTGCATCCGCGGCGTCCGCACCCTGCGCCAGCGCGAGCGCGTTCGGCG